>WTAW01000157.1 GCA_013139435.1 Candidatus Aminicenantota bacterium
TATCCGTGTCTATGACCTGGTGCAACAGCTGGCGATCGTGGATGACGACGTCTTGGGGCGCTTCGGAGTGGATACCATCGAAATGGGCCGAGGATTCCTCACAGAAGAGAAGGATTGGAAGGAATGGATTCTCCCCGATGGCACTCCATGTCTCATACCCTATTACATCAACCTGGAAAAACGGGGTGAAGACTGGGTCGTGTTTTCCACAGACGGCATCGAGTTTGGAATTCAAAAAAAAGGCTGGCTCTATTTTGAACAGACATATTTTCCACTTTTGGAGCGCGGAATTACAGATGATGACTTTTCCGACCTGGAGGATATTCTTAACCGTACAATCTGGACGGGAGTGGTCCATCCGGGAGCTCATCTGCCGCTGGATCGATCCGGACTCGAAGAAATGGCCCGATGCGCTAGAGATCTGCGAGATTCAACGGACCGGGCGATCATCGGACTCTTCGGCGGCAATATGTTCGAAGTTCCCCAGATGCTCTACCGGATGGACAACTATCTCGTGGCTTTAAGCCGCCATCCCGAGGCTGTTCAGCGCCTTTCCGAACGGCTTTGTGAGATCTATCTCCGGGATTTAGAGAAATGGCTGGGCACAGTAGGCCCCTATATCGACATCATCCTATTCGGTGATGACCTGGGAGGACAGACTGGCCCTCTGATCTCACCTGAGATGTACCGGCGGTATTTCAAACCCTATCACCAGACACTCTGGATGCGTGCCAAAGAGCTTGCGGATGTAAAAGTCATGCTCCATTGTTGTGGTGGCGTTCGTGAACTTCTACCCGACCTCATCGACGCAGGCCTGGATGCCATCAATCCCGTTCAGTTCAATTGTGTTGGGATGGATACGGATGAGCTGAAGGCAGAATTCGGCAAAGACCTCACCTTCTGGGGAGGCGGGTGTGACACACGAGATATCTTGCCCAACGCCTCTCCGGAACTCGTGCGGAATCATGTGCACGAACAGGTCGCCAGCTTGAGTCCTGGCGGCGGATTTATTTTTCAGCAGGTCCACAACATCCTGGCCAACGTGCCTGCAGAAAATATTGCTGCCATGTTTGACGCAGTCAACGATTTCGAATTTCGTTAAAACCAGGTGAGATCAGCTCGCCCGTAGGGTAAAAGATTCTGACAATAAGATAGCGCAGTAGGAGGGACCATGGCCGAACGTCTCAAAGACATGTTTTTCACCCAATCATCCATGAAAACATTTGCAGAGATCATCCAGCGATTTTACTCTGAGTTTGACACAAAAAAGTTTATCCGGCTTGTCTTCGATGACACATTCGCAGACAAAGAGCTCAAGGACAAGATGCGGCACACAACACAGTGTCTGGCAAAGACCTTGCCGGAAGCATATGGAGAAGCTCTTGCCATCCTCAAAGAGGCAACTCCTCACGCGAAAGGCTTCGAAGCTCTATCGCTGCCCGACTTTGTGGCCACCTATGGAATGGAGGATTGGGATCTATCGCTGCCTGCGCTCTACCATTTCACAAAATATTCAACATCAGAATTGGCCATTCGGCCATTCCTCGTAAAAGATCCTCAAAGAGTCATGGCTCTCATGACTGAATGGGCCGAAGATGAGAATCCCAAGGTCCGAAGGTTCGCCAGTGAGGGTTGCCGGCCGAGGCTGCCCTGGGCCATGGCATTACCAAAGTTCAAAAAAGATCCAAGCCCTATTCTCCCTGTTCTGGAGAAACTGAAAAATGACGAATCGGAGGACGTGAGACGGAGCGTGGCCAACAATTTGAACGATATTTCCAAAGATAATCCCGAGGTAGTATTGGAGATCTGCAAACGTTGGCACGGACAGTCAAAAAACACGGATAGGATCGTCAAGCATGCCTGCCGGACGATGCTTAAAGCCGGTGACAAACGGGCGCTCATGATATTCGGATACAGCGATCCATCCTCGATGGACGTAGAAAATTATAAGTTTGAGAAAACAAAACTCAAGATCGGCGAGAATGTGCGCTTTTCGTTTGACCTGACTTTAAAAAAGAAAAGTAGGGTGCGGTTGGAATACGCAATTTTTTATGTCAAAGCCAAAGGGCAGCTCTCGAAAAAGGTCTTCAAGATCACTGAGAATGACTATGCTCCTGGCACTACCACCATTTCCAGAAAACATTCGCTCGCTGACATGTCAACTCGAAAGCACTATCCAGGAATACATCACCTTTCCATCATCGTGAACGGTGTGGAGATGGCCAAAGCCTCGTTCGAACTCAAAGCATAAAACACGTGAATTATCTTGACCTGAGAAAGATTTCACTCTTCGATCGGGAGGTAAAGGTCAAGGATCAAGTCTTCCTCGGGAGAGAGTGGATTCTGGGGTTTCTCTAATTCGTGTCTTCTGCGATGTTCATACTTGCTCTCTAGGACCCACTCCCAGAGCGACTTCCATGTCTCGAGGATGTTGGGATCTCCCAGCAGCGAACATTTTGTGACAGCATACAGCCCGCCAGGGAAGTTTATAACCTGGATGTCGCCTTCAGGTTCGACGTCGGGATCGATGCAGATCCAGAACTCATAGCCGTACTCCCTACGGTCCGGAGCAGGACTGGGATTGTTAAAACCAAAAACAGGATTCTTCTCAATATCTATGAGCAAGCCTAAAGGCTCGGCCCATTCACGCATCTTGTCCCAGGCATCACGTTCTGGAGTATCGCTGACAACACGGACACTGGCCACGCGCATTGGTTCGAGTCTTTCGATTCTCACTTCGAGTTTACTCATCGTTCCCCCTCCTTTTGCTTATTTAAGGCAAGAATAGGGTTTGCTCTTTATAATCTTTTTAACCACTATGTCCCATCTTAAGTTGTTGACTTGTTGGCTCATTTATACAACAGCAAAATGCTTAAGTCAAACACCGGTGAGTGATTTAACAGATGGATTATTCACGGACTGATATCTTCCTCGTCCCTTGTTGAAATCCATAAAAAACAGAACCGTCCCCCTTAGCCTGGATTATTCACGAGTTGAGGTTGCTGTAGATGCGAGGCATGGAGGGCGAAGCTGTAGATTGCTACCGCGAGACCTGACATAACGAAGCAGATGCAGAAAGATCAGCTCGCCCGTAGGGTAAAAGATGCTGACAATAGAATATGGAGTGTTCTTTGAATATAAATTTGTCAGCAGATTTTATGAATAATTCAGGTTAGTTGGAAAACCTTGTTTTCCTAGCAGAAATTTCTATATACTGAACCAGGAGGAGGATTTGACATGAAGAAACAACTCATAACCCTACTGGTCTTTCTGCTGGTCTTCGCCTTTGGTGTTGTGGGATGGGCAAACGCTCAATCCTTAACAGATGATCCAAGGGTCACCACTGCGCTCAAAATGATCGAAGTGTGGGTGGATGCACAGTTGGCCTACGAGGACATTCCTGGCATGTCCATGGGAGTCGTCTACGACCAAGAATTAATATGGAGTCGAGGGTTCGGCGTTGCCGATGTTTCGAAAAAGAGGCCTGCCACACCGGGTACGATCTACAGCATCTGTTCAATATCCAAGCTTTTCACGAGCATCTCCATCATGCAGCTCTGGGAACAGGGAAAGCTCCGACTCGATGACCCGATCACAAAGTATCTGCCCTGGTTCAACATCAAGGATAAATATCCGGATGCTCCCGATATCACCATCCAGGGTATACTCACCCATTCTTCCGGCCTGCCTCGGGAAGCGGACCACCATTATTGGACTGGCCCCGAGTACAACTTCCCCACACGGGAACAAATCATCGATAGACTCTCTGGTCAGGAAGAGCTCTATCCTGCAGACACCTTTTATCAGTACTCCAACTTAGGGATGGCCCTGCTGGGTGAGGTCATAGCAGCCGTATCCGGACAGGCCTATGATGTATATGTCAAGGAACACATCCTCGATCCTCTAGGACTCAATGATACAACTCCGGAGATCCCGGAAGATCAGAGAGGTAAAAAACTCGCTACCGGATACAGTATGAAGCTTCGGGATGGCGAACGGAGAGAGGTTCCGTTCTATCTTGTTAACGGCATTGCCCCGGCTGCAGGATTCGCATCAACGGTGGAAGACCTGGCCCGATTCGCGTCATGGCAGTTTCGACTTCTCGAAAAAGGTGGCGAGGAAGTGCTGGCCGTTAACACGCTGAAGAAGATGCACCGGGTTCATTGGTTCGACCCGGATTGGAGGACAACAAGGGGCCTAGGATTTTCCGTTTCCCGCCAAGATGAAAAGATCCAAGTCGGGCACGGGGGTAGCTGTCCAGGATACAGAACTCAACTGGCTATCCGTCCCAAAGACAAGATCGCTGTCATCGTCATGACAAACGCCCAGGGCGTAAGCCCATCAGCATTTGGCCGAGAGGTCTTCGACATTGTCGCTCCTGCCATCCTGGATACCATTAAAAACCCAGGCAAAGC
>WTAW01000270.1 GCA_013139435.1 Candidatus Aminicenantota bacterium
TTTTGTCAATCGACTGTGAGCTTGATGAAGCATCTCCAAAACCGTGAGAAGGGCTGGACGGGCATGGTACATCTCCCATGGGGAGATGTGAGGGAAGCCCGGAACCGAGCGAAGTTTCCTCGCTGGGAAAACTGAGAGTGTTTTCGAAATCACCAATTGGAACACTCGGAATGTCATTCATCACGGTTTTGGAGATGTTTACTGAGCTTGCGGTAGAGATCCTGGGTTTTTTGGAGCATCCGGGTGAGTTTATGTTCCTGGTGGATGAAGTCTCTCAAGTTCAAACCAAGAGTCGCTGCATACTCTCTATCTTGAAGCAACCGGACCACAGCTTGCGCCAAGCGTGTAGAATCCTTGACCGGGACAAGAAGGCCGGTCTCACCGTGTTTAACGAGCTCTCTCACGCCATCAATATCTGTAGCGACAACCGGTTTAGCCAGAGCCGCAGCTTCTATCAGAGCGTATGGAAGGCCCTCCCAAAGAGAAGGGAGGACAAAAACATCAAAGTGCGCTAAAAGTTGCGCAACATCCTTCCTTTCTCCCAATAGAAGAACCGTCTTTTCTAGACCGAGTTTTTTCCCCAGCCTTTGGAACTTTGACAACAGAGGGCCACCACCCACGACCCACAGCTTTGCCTCAGGAATGGAATCCTGAATTTTTTTTGCCGCCTGAAAAAGATAGGGAAGTCCCTTTTGCCGGTGCAGACGTGCTATAGTCCCGACAACGGGACCGGATGAGTCGAACCCAAGCTCACCTCTCCCCTCTTTCAAGGAGGTCCCCGACTCGAATGCCTCAAAATTGATGCCATTCTTGATCACGACCTGTTTGTCTTCGGGGACCAGTTTAAAGCGCCGGCCCCTCTCTCTATCTGCATCTGAGACAAAAATAACCGCATCTGAAAAGCGTGAGAACAATCTTTCAAGGTAGATATAAAGAGCCTTGAGCAAAAAATTTCTGTAATGAAGATAGTGGATCCCGTGAAGGGTGTGGACAACACGCGGAGGTCGATCACATTTGCGCGCAGACCAACGGCCAAAAAAGCCGGCAACACCTCCATGTGTGTGGAGAATATCAAAATGATGCGTGTTGAGGAGCGAGACGATATCTTTCACACTTCCTTTTTGGAAACGTTTACTGAAAGCGATTGGAAAATGGGGGATCTCTTCCTCACTGAGTGCATCGACCAAAGGCCCTTCCCCCTGCGAGCAGACAGAAACCTCGAACGTTTCGCGGTCCAAAAATCTTGCAAGAGCGAGCAGGTTGATCTGACCTCCACCCAGGAAGGTCCGGTCGATCATTTCGAGGACTTTGATCTTTCTCATTTTTCTCTCAACAGTCCCCTGAGAACACGTCTTTCGTTCATGTCCGGAGCTCCTTTCAGGTACCCCCACACAAGGAGAAGGTTAAAGTTGAACCACAGATAAAGACGAAGCAGTGTCCCTGCAACCTTGGAATTGTGTTTTCGATAAAAATAGAGCTGGCTTTTTCTGTAATGATAACGGCTGAAAAGCTCCAATCCTTCAGTGCTTGCACCTCCTGAATGATACACTCTTGCCTGGGGAAGATATTCCAGAACATAACCCTTTTCTCTGATCCTGACACAGAGGTCGATGTCTTCAAAATAGAGAAAAAAATTCTCGTCAAACAGTCCAACTTCCTCCAGGATATCCTTCCGCGTGAGGAGACAGGCCGCACTCAGCCATCCCACCTCACGTTTTATCGACTCCTTTTTTAACCGGAATCTGTAGTAAGGATTCAACACCAGCTTTTGGAAGATTTCTCGAAAAAAACTCACCCCCTTTCCGAAAGAGACCTGGAATGTTCTCTCGCCGCAAAAGAGCGCAGGGCCTACTGCGCCTATGGTGCTGTTCGACCTTAATTCCTCGAGGAGAGATTGAACGGCACCGGGTTCGACCGCAGTATCCGTGTTCAGAAAAAGGATATATACTCCTCGACTCTTCTGTATCCCCTGGTTGTTGGCTCTGGCAAAACCCACGTTCTCAGTGTTGGCGATGAGTTGAACTCCGGGGGCGTGTTCGCAAATCCACTCGTGGCTTCCATCGGATGACTGGTTATCGACCACAAAGACCTCGAAAGGGATATCCACAACAGTTTTGTTCAGGGAGGACAGGCAATCTTCAAGATGGTGTCGGTCATTGTAATTCACCAATATGACAGAAATCTCGGGTACCTTCTCCGCACGGTTCAATTCACTCCTCCATGATCTTTAAGGCACTCCTCCAACACTTGTTCTATCTTTTTCACCTGATCTGATAATAAAAACTTCTCCTGAACGGTCCGATAACCCTTTTCAGCAGCCTGAATGTATGTATCCCGATTGTTGAGAAAGGACATCATCCCGTCTTGAATCACTTCCGGGTCCCTCGAATTCAAAAGGAAGCCGTTTACCCCATGGATGATGATTTCCGGAATGCCGCCTGACTTTGCGGCGATAACAGGAGTTTTGACGGACATGGCTTCGATTACCGTTCTGCCAAATGATTCTGCGCTTGAAGCCACAAACAGACAATCCATCAAACGCAGAACATGCAACACATCCCTCCGATAACCGGTAAAGACCACGCGCTCCTTGATACCATAAACCTCGCAAATCTTTGCGAGTTCTGCAAAGTACGCTCTAGATTTCACTTCCCCTACGATCAATAGTTTCAGCGGCCGATCTTTTCCAATCATCCCCAGGGCTGTGATCACCTCTCTCTGTCCCTTCTCTTCACAGATTTTCCCCACCATCCCGAACACGATATCCTGTGTATCTATTCCCCACTGACGGCCCAACATCTGAGTTTCATTTTTGCCCTTATCCATGAGTTGGATTCCATTATAAACCAGCCGCACATTCCCTTTTTCGGAGAAAAAGGCTTCGCTCGCATGAGAGTTCACCAGGATTCTACAAGAGAACCGGGCGATAAACCGGGACAAAGCCCTCTGTCCGAACATGAAGGTCAGCTGAGGAGTCTCCCCTCCTAATATTTCATGGATATACCAGACATGAGGCACATGTGTTTGGCTCGCTGCCAAGGCCCCGCTGAACGACGCGCTGGAATTGCTAAACACGAGGTCGATCTGTTCGTGTTTGATCCATTGCGCCAAACGGAGGGAAGCGCGTATGTTCCAAATCCAGGCAAAGGGCTGCTTCCACATTTTTCTCTTCTCTGTGAGCCACCATTTTGCGGGAAAAACCTGGGCCTCGATCCCGAGCCTTTTCGCCTCTGCCAAAAGACGGCCTTCCCGTGGCACGATAAGGGAGGGATTGTACGTTTGCCTGTCGATCCTCTCCAGTATTTGGAGAAGATTAAGTTCCGCCCCATTGAGCTCAGAAGTATGAGAGAGAAAACAAATATTTGTCATGGGGCTCCCACCAGGGATCGATAGATGGACAGAGTCTGTTCTGCAGTGGATTTCCAGCTGAAATCCAGAACTCTTTGTTCCCCTTTCTTGACCAGGTCTTCTCTCAAATCCGTGTCTTTGAGCACACTTAAAATCGCCTCTGCCATATCCTCGGGTTGATCCGGATCGAAGAAGATTGCTGCGTCAGAGCATATTTCAGGGAGTGCTGAGGTCCTAGACGCGAGGACAGGAGTCTGGGAGCACATGGCTTCAAGAAGGGGCAATCCAAACCCCTCACACAGGGACGGGAATATGAACGCAGTGGCCAATCTGTATACACTCCTCAACTCAACATCTGTCACATACCCGGTCATTTGCACCCATTGTTTGAGGTCATGCTCACTGATCTTGTCCCAGACATTCGAAGAGTCCTTCCCCTCTCCTCCCACAAGGATGAGAGGAATCCTTCCGTATTGGGTGTGGACGATCTTCAAGGTTTCAATCAGATTTCCGATGTTCTTGCGGGGTTCTTGAGCACCAACAAAAAGCAGATAGGACGGAGGCAAATTGAATTTGGATTTGA
>WTAW01000378.1 GCA_013139435.1 Candidatus Aminicenantota bacterium
AGTAATATCTTATAAGTTTTTCCTTGATCCATGTTTTCGATATGTAGTTCCGATTCTGAATCCTTCGCTCGAGTCGGTCGCAAAGAGCTCAAAGTCGGCCGCAAGAGCTGGAATCTTCATGCCGATATATGATTCGATAGCCTCGAGGTGACCGGCTGTGCCTTCACTGGCCAATGATATGGCTTTTCCGGAATTTCCCGCTCGGGCTGTCCGCCCGATCCGATGCACATAATTTTCACAATCCTGGGGAAGATCATAGTTGATGACCATTTCCAGGTCGTCAATCTGGAGTCCGCGGGCGGCAACATCGGTTGCGACGAGAATCGCAAACTTTCCTGCCTTGAAATTATCCATGATCTTTAGTCTTTGGCCTTGGGGCAGGTTTCCGGTCAGATATTGGCTGTGGAAGCCATTGAGTTGCAGTTTCTTGGACAGGCGGAGTGCCGCATGCCGCATATTCGTGAAAATCAAGGCGTTCTGAGGAGCTTGAGCTTTAAGAATCCCCAACATGAGATTCATTTTGATATGGCTTTTCACATGATAGATTTCTTGACTAATATTATCGACTGTCACCTTGTCAGGGGTGACTTCAACCGGCACGGGATTGTTCAAATATTCGGTGGCGATTCTTCGGGATACTCGGTTCAACGTTGCACTGAAAAGCATGGTTTGCCGTTTATTGCGGGGAGGCATCTTTTTAAGCAGTTTTGGATGTCCGGAAGGAATCCCATATCGAACAAACGATCGGCCTCGTCGATGACCAGAATTTTTACGTCTCTCAAGTTTAAGTGGCCTCGCTTACTTAAATCCATTAACCTTCCCGGCGTGCCGATGGCTATGTCCAGGCCTTTTTTCAATAATGCCAATTGCTTCGTATAGCCCACTCCTCCAAAAAAGCTGCCGATTGTGAATCCCATATGGCGGTTCAGAAGCAAGGCTTCTTTTTTTATCTGTACAGCCAGTTCGCGGGTTGGGACAATGATCAGGGCTTTTTTCCTTTGGGGCGTGCCATTCTTACGCATCCGCTCAAAAAGAGTGATCAGAAAAGCTGCGGTTTTACCGGTTCCTGTTTGGGATTGGACAGTCACGTCCCTTCCCCCTAAAGTTATTACCAAGGTTTGTTCTTGGACGGCCGTCATTTCTTTATAGCCTCTATCCGCAATCCCCTGAAGGAGACTGGAATCAAGTTTCAATTCATTAAAATTCATTTGATAACCTTATAGTTGGATTAAAACATGAGGGGATGAATGTCAGAGGATATTATCGTTCAGGTGGGAAAAACAATTCGCTTTGACTATTTCTTGCCTGATGTTCGAAAAAAATTATACCTCAAACATAAATATATAGCAAGAAGAATTCTTTTCATGAGATGTTTTCATTGACAAAATTTTTGTTTTGAGGGAAAATAATAATCTAATTAAGGGAAAAAGTTAGCTGTAAGAGAATTTATTAACACTTAGGAAATTAATCCCACCTCAAGTTCTAATAATCTTTCTTATTTGTCTAACCATTTGATTTTTTTCTTTAATTTTAACTCAAGATGAAAACAGTATTTCATCAGGTTTTTTGAAAAATATTTGTTCAGGACGATGGTTCATTTGAAGGATTGACTTAATTGATTGAATAGGCCACTTGCTGGAGAGGAAGATTCTATCTTCCGAGCCTGTCAGGGGGATAAATATGGATGATAAAACTACTGCATTACCGCATCAAAAAACACGAAGGAGTTTTATCTCAACCGAGCATTTGGATCAAACCGATGATCCTGTGAAACTCTATTTCAAGGATATGGGAAGCATTCCGCTTTTAACCCGGAAAGAAGAGCTTCAGGCGGCGATGAACATCGAAAGAGGCAGAGGAATCATTAGCAAGCAGCTTTTAAAGATGCCCTCTTTTCATGAGCAAATAATTTCTTTGGAAGAGGAGCTGCAATCGAATCCACAAATCGTGCGCAACATATTTGACTTGGACAAGGTGGATAGCCCCGAAACAGCGCTTGAGGAAAAAATTTCCGATGTTTCCGTGGCGTTAGAGAAACTCCGAGTGTTGATCTCTCAATTGACGCATGTCCCGAAATTGAAAAAAAATGCTTTCTCTCGCGGGCGTATTTTGATCGAAATAAGCCGGATCATTCAGAGGTTGAATTTTAGTCAATCATTCAGAGATAAAGTCATTGAGGAATTTGAAGAAAAGCTTAAAGCCATCGCCGATCTTGAAAAGACCAGGGATAATATGAAGAGATCGCTTTATCGAGTGTCGGTTAAGTCACAAAAGAATGAACTTGAACACAGAATTTTTGAGAGCAACAAACTTCTGAAAGCCTTGCGGAAAGAGGTCGGACTGAGTCCCCGAGAATTGCGAAAAGCTCTTTCTGAAATCTCCTCAGGGAAAAAAATTATTGAGGAAGGAAAGAGGACGCTTATCAATGCAAACTTAAGATTGGTTATCTCCATTGCCAAGAAATACATTAATTTTGGCCTGCCATTCTTAGATTTAATTCAGGAAGGAAATATCGGCCTCATGACCGCAGTGAATAAGTTTGACTACCGGAGAGGCTATAAATTTTCGACTTATGCCCATTGGTGGGTGAAACAAGGGATAACCCGGGCGATCGCCGATCAGTCGAGGACAATTCGAGTGCCTGTGCATATAAACGATACCATCCACAAAACAGTTAAGCTCTCGAGAGATTTTGTTCAAAATTTCGGCAGGGAACCAACTTCTGAAGAACTTGCCGAAAAAATGAATATGCCAGTCTCCAAAATGAGAAAAATATTGCAAGTTTCTCAAACACCTTTCTCTTTCGAATTGCCTGTTGGGGAAGATGACAACTCTCTGGGTGATTTCATTGAAGATAAAATCAGCCTGTCACCACCGGACGCTGTTGTTAAGATTAAATTGAGAGAGCAAATTGAGAAGGCTTTAGAAAATCACACAGAACGAGAATCTGAAATAATTATGATGAGATTTGGACTGGGGGACGGAAATGAATACACCTTGGAGGAGGTTGGGCAAAAATTCAAGGTAACACGAGAGAGGATTCGACAGATCGAAGAAAAAGCCCTCAGGAAATTAAGACAATCTCACCATTCTCAAATTCTAAGATCATATGTCAGCGATTTCTGAGCAGAGTTGACTCCAGATTAGCTCTTCAATGATTTGGATCGTATTCAAATAGAGTATATTAATTAGTTCTGGATATTTGAGGAGAAGGTGGGGCCTATTTCCGAAGCTTTTCTTTCTTCATGTGGTAATCAGCAGACTTTCTAGCTTCAAAATAAAACCGGGAGAGGACTTTGTGCATTCTTTCCCTGTTGAGGTTTTCGAGAGCGGGGGCCTCTTTGGCTATGGGTATGCCGAGATCCCCGAAAGTGGGGCCGTCATATTCGGGAAAGTAGTGGTTGACAAAGCATATAAATGCTAAGGAAAGCTCGAGCCGGAGGAGCTCTGAGATTGTGAGATCATACCTTGC
>WTAW01000109.1 GCA_013139435.1 Candidatus Aminicenantota bacterium
GCGGTGGGGGAGGTTTTGGTTCGGAATTCTCTTCCCAGATCGGCCTCTCTAATTTCCCGTATACATATTATCTTCAGACAATCCACGGTAAGATCTCCGGCAACTGGTACACATCCCAGATCAGTCCAGGAGTCACAGGAGATTTTCACACGACGGTCTACTTCAAAATCTTCAGGAACGGAGAAATTTCCACTCTTGAGATCAAGGAAAGAAGTGGGATACGCTCTCTCGACCTCTCTGCCCGCAGAGCCGTCCAATCTTCGGCTCCTTTCCCCCCCCTCCCTAATGATTACGAGGGCGATTTTTTAGGCATTCATCTGATATTCGAGCATAACAAATGAATACTATGAAGACGAAGAAAAAAATCATTTTGGCATTCGTTCTTTTCCTAGTTGGCACCGCAGCCCTCCATTCCCAGCAAGATGTGGTGATGAGCATCAAAGGGGGCATTCCTGCCATCCCAATAGCTATTCCCAATTTCATCGTGAACGGATCCTCACCCGAAGCCAAGTCTTTTGCGGAGCGGGCACGAGAAATCATCGTAGGCAACCTTAAATACAGTCGAGTTTTCAACACTCTCCCCAACAGTTATTACAGTTATATCCGGCCGCTGGATCCCCAAAAGATATTCTTCAAAGATTGGGAGTCCATCCAGGCAAAGCTCCTGTTTGTGGGCGAAGTCACTGATGGGGACGAAAACAGCGACATCATTTTCGAAGGAAAGCTTTTTGATGTCAAATCGGAAAAATTTATCTTCGGGAAGAGATACCAATCACAAAGGAACCTCATCCGGCGGGTTGCCCATAGAATGTCTGATGAGATCATGAAAATGCTAGGCCACACACCTATTTTTACCTCCAAGATCGTCTTCATCTCCAACAGGGATGGCAACGATGAGCTCTACATGATGGACTATGACGGCCACAATCAAACCCGCATCACTTTCAACACCATCAAAGATTACATGCCTGCCTGGTCTGCGGACGGAAAAAGCGTCGTTTACACCTCTTACCGCCAGGGCAGAGCGGGTCTGTATATCCTGAATATCTACGAGGGAAAACAGATAGAGGTCCAAAACGAAGGGACAAACTTTAGCGCGGCTTTTTCTCCGGATGGAAAAAAACTGGCCTTTTGCTCGACGTTCGAAGAGGGAAATTCCGAGATATATGTGGCAAACAGCGACGGCTCAAACATCAAAAGGCTGACTTTCAACAAGGCCATCGATACTGCCCCCTCATGGTCACCGACTAGTCGAGAGATCGCATTCACCTCGGATAGGGGGGGAACACCGCAGATCTACATCATGGATGCCGAGGGATCAAATGTACGGAGAGTCAGTTTCGGAGGAAGCTATTTCGATGGGCCCGCATGGTCTCCTGTCGGCGATATGATCGCATATGTGTCCAGAGTTGACCTCGTCTTCGACATTTACGTCCTGAACTTAAGGACAAACCAAACGATCAAGCTCACAGAGAGCAACGCCAGAAACGAATCACCAAGTTGGTCTCCTGACGGGCGGCACATCATCTTCTCCTCCAACCGCATAGGAACTATCCAGCTCTACGCGATTGATTATGACGGGGCAAACATGCGCCGCCTGACTTCGAAGGGTGAAAACAAACTTCCAGATTGGACTCGTTAAGTGGATCGATTCTTCAGATTTTCACAAAAGTTCTTTTGAGTTTAAAATTGCCCGAAGAGTGAAAAACGTCGATGAATTTAGAAAGATTCTTCTTGAAAAGTTTTTTCAACAATGTCAGGATAAGTTCTTGATATTGTTGAAGTAAAGGGAGCATCGACGTTTTTTATAAATAGTTCAGGATAGATGATGTTGACAGGTGAAAATTTAATCGTATACAATTAGAGCTGATTGGAAGCCCTATTAACAAAACAGGAGAGATGGAATAAGACATGAAGGAGGTCACATGAAAAAAACAGTCATTCTTGTTCTCGCTTGCTTTCTGGTCTTTGGGTTCCTGATGTCATGCAAAAAAAAGGTGGAACAGGCACCCCCGCCACCACCTCAGGTGAAGGAGCAACCCACGGTCGAAAAAGTGGTAGAACCTCCCGTAGTGAAGGAGCCAGAACTCACAGAAGAAGAGATTTTTATGAAAAAATCCCTGGAAGAAGTCAACGCTGAAAAACTACTGCAGATGATCCATTTCGATTACAACAAATATTTCATTAGAGATGATGCCAAGCCTGTCCTTGAAGCGAACGCCGCATGGCTCAACAAATTCAGTTCTGCCAAGATCCTCATCGAAGGACATTGTGATGAAAGAGGAACAGAGGAGTACAACCTTGCGCTCGGAGAAAAAAGAGCTAAGAGCACAATGGATTATCTCTCTTCTCTCGGCATTTCTGCGGACAGGCTCAAGATCATCTCTTACGGCAAGAGCCAACCTTTTGATATGGGACACAACGAAACGGCATGGCAAAGGAATAGACGCGCACAATTTACGATCATCGCTAAGTAATCCATGGGAAAAAAGTTCTTTTCCGGATTTATCCTGCTTATTGGTCTGTCCTTAGCACTCAGCGGAAGCCAAAACAAAAGGGAAAAGGCCTATGAACTCATCTACAAAGATGTGCAACTGCTCAAGCAACAAGTCCTTGCCCTGGACAAAAAAATCGAACAGAACGCAGGGGAGATCAGGGGCATAAGAGATCAACTGAATGAGCTTCTCGACCTGACACGACAGTTCCAGTCAGAGCAAGCAAGCGCCAGAGAGGAACAGAGAAGGATTC
>WTAW01000189.1 GCA_013139435.1 Candidatus Aminicenantota bacterium
GGGAATCGGAGCCAGAGATTTATGAATGTACGAGAAAATTTGGCACAATCCTAGAGAACGTTTCCTTTAACATAGACACAAGACGAGTAGATTTGGATGATGCCAGCTTAACTGAAAATACCAGGGCAGCATACCCAATCACCCATATTCCGACTGCAGAGCGCTCGAAAATAGGAGGACATCCGGAAAATATTATTATGTTGACCGCTGATGCATTTGGGATCATGCCTCCAATCTCCCGATTAACTCCTGAGCAAACTCTGTACCATTTCATTTCTGGATATACTTCCAAAATTGGTGGTACTGAAATAGGCCTTGGTAAAGAACCACAGGCGACATTTAGCGCATGTTTTGGAGCTCCGTTCATGGCTCTTCATCCTTACGCATACGCACAGTTGCTCAGAGAAAAAATCTTAAGACATAACGTAAAATGCTGGTTGGTGAACACTGGATGGGTAGGTGGCCCTTACGGAATCGGAAACCGTATTCAACTCAAATATACACGTCAAATGGTCAAGGCTGCGATAGATGGCACATTGGAGAAGTCCTCGTTTGTTGAAGAAAAGGTTTTTGGATTGAAAATTCCTGAAGAATGCCAAGATGTGCCAAAAGAAATATTGAATCCTGTTCAAGCCTGGAAAAACCAGAACGAATACATGGAAAAAGCCAAGGAGCTTGCAAAAAAATTCAGAGAAAACTTTCAGCAATTCGAAAAAAACTGTAAACCAGAAACACTCGAAGCCGGTCCCAAAATTTAACAACAATTGTATAAAGATATTACCAGTTTTGGATTTTAATCAGAGTTATCCAGAAATTCTGGATGGATCAAATTGAGTTGCTTAACTCCCGCTTTATAAATAGTCACTCGAGCTCACTAGATGGCTGTATCCAGATAACGTCGTAAGGATGCAAAGTAATACGCAACATTTGATTTTCGGCTGACAACTCTTTCCCGTTTATGAGATCATACCATTGGGATTCAGATGATTCAATCTCTGAAAGTGAAATTTTTAAGCGACATTCCTTACTCGTCACATTGGTCATTGTTAAAATATGCTGATCCATTTCTGGTGAGGTTCTCAAAACCGTAAATACACCAGGAGATATCATTAATATTTTTTGGTCTCCATTCGGGTGAAAAGCTCGCTTCTTTGTTCGGATCTCAATGAGCCTTCCTAGACTCCTGTTAATTTGTGATTTCTTTGAATGGGGATAGTTCATAGATTCCATTATTGAATCTGCATCAACGATCGCACGATTAATCGCACGTTTCCTATGAGTGTCCTCAACAGCTTCGTGATCATTGTGGGTACCGAATAAACTGTGCAGATAGATTCCAGGGACTCCCTGGATAACAAAAGCTATTGACCTTGAGGCGATGAAACGCTTGACCTGAAACGAGATATCTTCATCACTTCCCTTAAGGTTTAGGGCACTATACCAGGTTATGTTGATTTCATAAGGGACTTCAGTACCGTCTTCAGCTGTTTTATAAGAAATGTACCCGCCATGTTTTTTCACCGTTTCAATCATATAATTTATATCTTCTTTTTCTAGGATGTTTTTGACTGCCATAAGCCCTATGCCATCGTGCGAGTCCAAAAAGTTGAAAAAGGTTGTAGTATTCGATACCTTCTTAAGACTTTTAGCCCAAGTCGAGAGGATTGTTGCATTCTCGGTATAGAACGAATGTAAGACAAGGGGAGGTAAGGCGAAGTTGTATACCATCTGTGCCTCATCACAACCATTGCCAAAATATGTGATGTTCTCATTATGAGGGACATTTGTTTCGGTTATCAAGGCTACCCGTGGCGCAACAGCATTTAAAATGTCACGAAAGAGTTTGACAAATTCATGAGTCTGTGCCAGATGAACACATTTTGTTCCAGGCTTTGACCAAAGGTACATCACAGCATCAAGGCGAATAATGTCTGCCCCATGACGTATATACATAAGAAGAATCTCAACAACACGCAACAGGACATTTGGATTCTCATAATTTAGATCTATCTGATCAGGAGAAAACGTTGTCCAGACATAAACTGGCCCCTTAAGTGACTGGAATTCTGTTAGAATTTTTGATGTTCGAGGACGAAATATCAAGCGCCTCTGTTCAGGAGTCAGGTCCTCCCTTGATTTAAATGTGATGAAAAAATCCTTATAGTATGGATTGTTATTTAAAAATTCACTAAACCACCTGCTTTTTGATGACACATGGTTTATGACGCCATCAAACATAAGCTGGTAACGATTCTCCAGATCTTCTATATCATGCCATGACCCTAGATGGGGATCCACTGCTTCAAAGTCGATTATAGAAAATCCCTTATCAGAAGAAGAAGGAAAGAAGGGCAGTATATGCAACGTGTTTATGGTCCCTTTAAGGTATGTATCACAAAATCTTGCTAATGTTGCAAGGGGGGAACTCTCTTTACCCCGTAAAAGATCACCATAAGTGATCAAAATAACACCTTTCTGCGTAAACCGCTCTGTAGGATCAAAATTCTTATCTTTTTCGATTAGCCCCTGGGGCTTATGGGCGTAGAAAACCATGAGGATTCTCTCCAGTTCGAGCATTGTGGCTCGAGCTTCTGATTCGCTGTAAAGGATCAGTAGCCGATCATACATTCGTTTGAACGATTTTCTCGGCAGCTTTAATAGAGGTCTGGAATAATCTGGCTCTGGATTGTGGATGGTTCGTGTAGTATCAAGAATCTTAAGTTTTTTTCTGTTCAAAAAAAATCCTCTTTCTTCTTATCTACCCTGATGGGCTTTACATATTTATCAACGAATAATCTGGTATCCTTTATATTGAGCTTCTCAAAAAGAAAAGAAACTTCTTTCTCAAAAGCCGAAGAGATTTTATCCTTTAAATCGCGTGGCAAAGAATAAATTTGTCTTTTGAATGGGCCAAGAGCTTTTTTCCTTGTCTTATAAATGAACTGGTCATCACCGGACAGCACTGGGCATTTATTTATTCTTCTTTTCTTTTTTCAATCTTCGTTTTTCCTTTGGATTAAGATGGGCCTTTTTCTGTTGTTTCCTTCTGCCTTTATCCTTTTTTCCCTTATCACCCATATCTGTTTCTCCTTGCTTGAAAATGACTTGCGCCTGACTGTAGCACCGAATGTAATACTTCATACCCTCTCGCACAAAATCTCGATTATTCTAACATACCCCTCAATGCTTCATAGGGTGTTTTTCCCTTGAACGCACCGTGAGGACGATCGAGGTTATAGAACCGTTCCCACACAGCTAGTTTTTTATTTAAATCAACATCATCAGTATAAGTCAACAGTTGATAAAATTCTTCCTGATCCGTACGATGAGATCTTTCGACTTTTCCGTTGAGCTGAGGAGATCGAGGTTTAATATAAACGTGCCTCATACCCCTATCCTCGACATGCCAATGAAATTGGGCTTGAAACTCATGACCTCGGTCTGTTCGGATCGTGTGGAATCGGAAAGGGAATTTCTCAATCACATAATCAATAAACTTAATGGCATTCTGCTGATTGTGACGTGGGTAGATTTTCATCGCCCTGATTCGGGTGGCATCATCAGTAGCCGTATATTGAAAGCGTCTGACTCTATTGCCCTCAAAGTTTCTCAGAGAGACAAATTTGACATCTTGGGTTAAGCTTCTTGGATGGTTTCGGGCAATAGGTTCTTTTCTGAATAAACCTGCTTTTCCATCTTTATCGAAGGCCCTTTTCCAATTATAAAACGTTGACCTCGGCACCTCGAATTCACGACAAGCCTTGGCCACAGTGCGACAAACTTTGGCAAATTCAAGAACTGTCCATTTGAAATGGACTCTGAATGCCTCTCTGACTTCTTTTTGCATATGCTATACCTCCTTTTTGTAGCTTACAAAATAACACAAAGTGTCCAGGAGGGTCTGACATACGCACAATCATTCATACCTGGTTAAATGAGAATGGAAAATGGCAAATTCTTTGCGGTATGAGTGCTAAATAATATATTGTGTATTGAAATATGATAGTATTAATAAGGTGCATAACAGGGTAATTAGCCCGACCGAAGAGGCATTTTTCAAATCCGATTTTCCGTGCCTCGCAGACAGTAAGTTTAAAATCCTAATGTTCAGGTGCACCGTACCTTCGGCGGATTATCACCAACGTTAGTTTGCTAAAAATGATCAAGCTTTATCCTATAGAAGACAGCTCATAGAGTTAAATGACGCAATATTCAAAACTTCAAGAAAAAGATATTCTGGAGATTTTGAGAAAGTATAATCTGACACAAATTGGTTATGAGTCAATTGAAGAAAGTGCGGGGAATACAAACTATTTGGTGAGAACAGCACAAAATCAATATGTTCTCACAATTTTCGAGACCGAACACATCCGTGCTGCTAATTTGAGTAAACTCTTGTACTTATTGGAAGAATTTGATTTCCCGACCACACGCATTCAAAAATTAGCAAATGGAGATGTGATAACAAGCTATCAAGGAAAACCGGTTTTGTTAAAGCCATATATAGTCGGGCAAGTAGTAGAGAATATGGATGAAAATATGGTTAGTCAAGTGGGATCGGCAATGGCCAGCCTTCACGAGATACCAAATCCTCATTATTTGCCTGGCCAACACGCGTACGGTTTGGAAACCTTTCCACGTGTCATGGGCAAAGGCATCAATTTAGAGTATGAGAATTGGTTGGCACAAAGATATGATTTTCTCATGCAAACTATACCATCAGGATTACCGCGTGGGTTGATTCATGGGGATGTGTTTTACGACAATGTATTGTTTGATGGAAAAAAATTCAAAGCAATAATCGATTTTGAAGAAGCATGTCACTATTACAAAGTATTTGACTTGGGAAT
>WTAW01000064.1 GCA_013139435.1 Candidatus Aminicenantota bacterium
ACACTCTGCCCTGCCATCAAAGAGCCCATCTCCACATCCCCCTCCTTCACTGCACGACGGAGGGCTCCTGTCCAGTAAGCTTCCACCTGGTACTGCGCTTCTGAATGAGAGATCTCTTTTCTCTTTCTTTTGTCGATGAGGTCGATCTGAAGGTCCGAAAAGGAATCATGTCCTTTATTCCTTAAAGCCCGAACAGCCACAACCTTCAAATCTGAGCCGATCTGAGGAGTGGATATCGCATCACGTGCTCGGGCCCGTATGAACGCCTCCTTGAATTTGGGGTGAGTCCGGCATTCTTCGGTGAGGACAAAGAACGTGCCCAGTTGTACGCCGGCGGCCCCCATCAGCAGTAGATGGGCCATAAATTCTCCTGTAGCAATTCCCCCTGCAACAAAGACAGGAACTCTATCGACTTTAAAAAGGACCTGCTGAAGGAGAATTCCTAGAGACACATGGCCCACATGTCCCCCGGCTTCAAAGCCTTCCAGGATGAGCGCATCCACTCCCATATCGATGAGACGATGGGCGAGGGATTCCGTGGATGCGAAGCTGAGGACTTTCGCCCCGCTCGCTTTTGTACGTTCGATCTCCGGTTTGCGCGGATAGCTTCCGGCAAACACAATAAAAGGAACCTTATTGTCTATGGCCACTTCCAAATGTCGTTTATAGAAGGGGGCAATAGTTATTAAATTGACAGCAAAGGGTTTGTCTGTGAGCTCTTTGGTCTTTTTGATCTCCTCATCAAAAACTGCAGGCTCCATATTTCCTGCAGCCAGACACCCGAAAGCTCCTTCGTTACACACCGCCGATACAAATTGACTGTCGGAGATCCACGTCATTGCCCCGGCGATAATGGGATACGTGACACCGAGGAATAGCTTTCCTTTTTTCCAGAGAGATTCAAGATGTTGCATCTTATCCTTCCCCAATATTATCTGAAAAAGAAATTTGGATTTTACTATTATACACGCGATTATACCCGCGTTACGTGCCTGAACACCTATTCCAACCACAATTCGGGCATGTCGGGCACTTCTCATCCGGGAGGCTGGCGCCACAGATCTTGCATATCACCGTGAAAAAATCTTTAGCATTTGTCTTTGTCTTGCCAATGTGCCTTTCCATCACTTTAGCGATCGCATCCGGAATAGACTGGACCAACCCACCCTCTGTAAAGACTTGCTCAGAGCCTCCGATCCCCTTGAGTTGACCGATGACATCTTTGGGTTCAACGCCGCTTCTCAGTGCTAACGATATCAGCCTCCCCAGGGCTTCGGCATCGGCCATAGTGGAGTACCCGCTCTTTCCGATGCTTGTGAAGACTTCAAAGGGCTTCTGATTGAAATAAGAGATCGTGACATAGAGGTTCCCAAAGCCGGTCTTGATCTTGTCGGTGACCGACGGGATGGAATTCGGTCGCTCCTCAGGATGGAGTGGTTCTGTGGAAAGGTTGAGGACCTGTTCGGCCCGGCTTCCATCCCTGTAGATAGTGATTCCTTTGGTGTTCAGCTCATAAGCCAGAAGATAGGCGTCCTTGACATCCTCTTTGGTTGCACTGTTCGGAAAATTTATGGTTTTAGACACAGAATTGTCCACATGTTTCTGGAATGCGGCTTGCATCTTAATGTGCCATTCCGGTGTGATGTCATGAGCGGTCCTGAAGTAATCAGGAAGGGGTTTATCTGGATTTTTCGCCCTCCACTCTTCATACAGAGGATGGACATCTTTGATTTCGCCGTCGATGATCTTTGATGTGAATTCAAAGGCGAATACGGGCTCGATGCTGGATGCACACCCCGCAATTCGCGATATCGTCCCCGTGGGAGCAATGGTCAACACCGTTGCATTACGCATCGGTTTTCCATTGAAAGTCGAATGCTCGATGTTCGGGAAGCTGCCTCGTGATTCCGCCAATTTGCTGGATTCTGCCTCGGCATGTTTTCTCAAGAATGCCGCGATTTTTTCGGCAAGTTTAATGGCTTTTGGCGAATCATACTTGATCTTCATCTTGATCAAGAGGTCTGCCAAACCCATGACACCCAGGCCTATGCGCCTGTTTCCCTTTGTTGTCTGTTCAATCTCTGGCAGGGGATACCTGTTGACTTCGATCACGTTGTCCAGAAATCTGACTGCGATCTGTAGGATCCTCTTAAATCTCTCCCAGTCGAATTGGTCCTTTTTTTTCGGAGCAAAAAGGTTCGAGAGATTCAGAGATCCCAGGTTGCATGATTCGTAAGCATGAAGAGGTTGTTCGCCGCAGGGATTTGTCGCCCGGATCGGCCCGAGTCCGGAAGTGGGATTGTGTTCATTGATCTTGTCTATAAAAATAAGTCCGGGGTCTCCCACTGCCCAGGCCGATTCCACTATTTTGTCGAAGATCTTACTGGTTTTCTTCTTTCCTGTCTTTTTCTTAAGGAATGGATCGTAGATGCTGTATGAGCCATTCTCCTTTAACGCATCCATGAAGGCATCCGTGACAGCCACAGAGATGTTGAAATTGTTGATCGTTCGGCCATCCTTTTTCAGCTCAATAAATTCTTCGATGTCAGGATGATCGACGCGCAGGATCCCCATATTCGCGCCTCTTCGTGTGCCGCCCTGTTTGACAGCTTCAGTCGCGGCATCGATGACTTTGAGGAATGATATGGGCCCAGATGCAACCCCCTGCGTTTTGCGAACAAAACTACCTGCAGGACGGAGGAGGCTGAAATCGAATCCTGTCCCCCCGCCTTCTTTATGAACAAGAGCTGTGTTCATTACTGTTTGGAAGATGGAATCCATGGAATCTTCGATCGGGAGGACGAAACAAGCGCTCAAACACATGTCTCTCCCAGAACCGGTGAGAGTGGGGCTGTTGGGCATAAAGTCCCGGGCTATCATAAGCTTAAAAAATCTGTTTTCCCACTTTTTCTGTTCGTTCGTTGTCTCTTCGGCTGAAGCGATGTGCCGAGCTACTCTAGAGAACAGATCCGATGGTGATTCGTCCAAAAATTCTCCGTCTTCGCTCTTCATGAAGTAGCGTGCTTTAAGGATTCGCATCGCATTTTGAGAAAAACCATTCCCTTCTGACATGATCACACCTCTATTCTGGGAGTCGTACAGGATATTGTAGCATAAAGAATATAAACTCCCACATGGTGTATGTCAAGTGATATTTAGAGAATTTATAGGAATTATCAAAAAAACGATAAAAGCGAGGGGTTAGGAACAAAAATATCAGGCTTAGCAAATGAAATTTTGATGTCAGGAGCTAACCTGGATTATTCAGGTCGTTTACATGCGACACTATCTGTCAACAAGCCTGGCTGCGATCTGGCTTTGATATTTTGTCCTTCAGAGTCCGGATCCCCAGTTTAGCGAATAATTTAAAGCTTTTTGTCTCAGACCAGATTTCTTTATAGGTTTGTTGGGCCGAGACAATGTTGAACAGAGCTTTTTTTAAAGCCGGCTCTTTCTCAGCTGATACAAATATGCTATCCAGAAAGCCATATTTTGAAC
>WTAW01000183.1 GCA_013139435.1 Candidatus Aminicenantota bacterium
CGGAAAGAATGGCTGCGCCCATCTCATGTCGTCTTTGATGCAAATTATCCGCACTCTCCTTTGAGCGACATGGCACTGTCTCAAGGCTGTACTGTCATCCGCGGTGAAGAGTGGCTTCTCAACCAGGCTATTCCTGTCTACAAGCTCTTCACTGGAAAGGACGCAGACAGGAAGTGCATGAAAGACGCCCTTTCTTCTGACTTTAAATCCAAGGAGAATTGTGACAATATATCCCTGATCGGTTTTATGGGATGCGGTAAGACCACGATTGGGCGAATAATCGCGAAAAAACTGGGTTATTTATTTAAGGACATTGACGCCGTGATCGAAGAGCGAGAGGGAAAAACCGTTTCGGATATCTTCCGCCTCAAGGGCGAACAAGACTTCCGCACCTTGGAGAAGTCTGCACTGTCTGAAATTCATAAAGACAAAAACACTGTCTATGCCTGCGGGGGAGGGATCCTTCAAGACCCTGCCAATCGCGATACACTCAGCCGGAATTCTCTTGTCATCTGGCTCTATGCCTCCCTAGAATCCAGTCTCCAGAGGATCGATCCGCGCTCGAGGCCTCTTTTGGATACAGAAGGGCAGGGAGAAAAACCGCAGACCTTATTCCATACACGAATCTCCCACTACGCTCAGGCTGCTGACCTTTTAGTCTTAAGCGAGACAAATCCCGAGAAAACAGCAGAGAACATCTATGATGAGATCCATCACGCCTTCGCTGATTGAGGGAGAGCTTTTTGCTCCTCCCTCGAAGAGCGCCATGCAGAGGATGACAGCCGCCGCTCTTTTGGCGGAGGGGAAAACCACTGAGATCAGGAATCCCTCATTTTGTGCGGATTGCCTGGCCTCCCTCGATGTGGCCTCAAAGCTGGGAGCAGAAGTCACCCGTCAAAAAGACCGGGTGGTCATAAAAGGGGGATTCTCCCCCTCCGTCAGGGAATTGTCCTGCGGAGAGTCCGGACTGTGCATTCGGATGTTCACTCCCATCGCTTCTCTGTGGCCGGATGAGCTCACGCTTAACGGAGAAGGGTCGCTCCGATCCAGGCCGATGGATATGTTGGTGACGCCCCTCAAAGACCTTGGTGTCAGGTGTACGACTTTTAACGGACACCCACCCATCACAGTTCACGGTCCCTTAAAGGGAGGAAGAGCTGAAGTGGACGGCTCGATCAGCTCTCAATTTCTCACCGGCCTGTTGATGGCTTTACCCAGAGCGGAAGGGGATTCCGAGCTCCACGTCGAAAACCTAACCAGCCGGCCTTACATCGACTTGACATTAAAAGTCCTGGAATCCTGTGGTGTTCGCACTCCACATGATAATTATGCCCGTTTCTCTATCAAGGGAAATCAAACGTTCCATCCCCAGGGATTCACTGTGGAAGGCGACTGGAGCGGCGCAGCCTTCCTTCTCGTGGCCGCCGCCGTCGGAGGAGATCTCACTCTCAAGGGTCTTGATGTCCGATCTCCCCAACCCGACAGAAAGATCCTCGAGGTTCTCGAGGATTGTGGAGCACACGTTCGTGTCACTCCAGATGCGGTGCGGGTTCAAAAAAAAGAACTGCTTCCCTTTGATTTCGATGCCACTGACAGCCCAGACCTCGTCCCTCCACTGTCGGTCCTGGCATGTTCCTGCCGGGGAAAAAGCAGCCTCAGGGGAGTGGATCGGCTTCAATTCAAAGAGAGCGATAGAACCTCATCTCTCCGGCTGGAATTGTCCAGGATGGGGATCGCATTAAGCATCACGGATGGAAACATGGAGATCCAAGGGGGGAACATCCACGGAGGCGTAGCGCAAAGCCACAAAGATCACAGGATCGCCATGGCAATGGCCATTCTGGCGATCAATGCCAAACAGCCGATCACAATCGAAGGCGCAGAATGTGTGAATAAATCTTATCCTGATTTTTTTAAGGATCTTGCTTCAATAGGAGGAAAAGTCGATGAATAGTTTCGGCCGGATCTTTCGCCTCAGCATCTACGGCGAGTCTCACGGACCTTCTTTAGGCATTATTTTAGACGGCTGCCCTGCCGGCATCCCACTCGAAGAGAAAGATTTCGACCCGGATATCCAAAGACGCAATCCATCTCTCGCGGGGACCACGACCAGGAAGGAGGCCGACCGCCCACAACTGTTGAGCGGTGTGTTTGAAAGGAAAACCACGGGATCGCCTATCCATGTGTTGTTTGTTAATAAGGACATCGATCCCAGTGTTTATGAGGCCATCAAGGATGTTCCCCGGCCCGGCCACGCCGACTTTACAGCACAAAAAAAATTCGGAGGCTTCCAAGACTACAGAGGTGGAGGGCACTTTTCCGGCCGGCTCACTCTGGGAATCGTCGCCGCAGGAGTTGTCGCCAAAAAAATTCTTGCCCCTGTTTCAATACAAGCGCGAATCACTGAAGCGGGCGGGAGCACCAAGATCCAGGAGGCCATTGAAGCGGCGTCAAAAAAACAAGATTCCATCGGAGGGATCGTGGAATGCGAGTGCAAAGGAATTCCCCCGGGATTGGGAGAGCCTTTCTTCGATTCTGTGGAATCCCTGTTGAGCCATATCCTCTTCTCTATCCCGGCTATCAAGGGAGTTGAGTTCGGCTCTGGTTTTCGCTCGGCACATATGACAGGAACTGAGCACAACGATCTGATCATAGACAAAGACGGCACAACAGAGACGAATCACTCCGGCGGCGTCAACGGAGGCATCTCAAACGGCAATCCCATCCAATTCCGAGTGGCAGTCAAGCCCACATCCAGCATCAAACAAAAGCAGCGCACAGTCAATATCAAAACAGGGCAACAAACCGACCTTGTGGTCGAAGGGCGACACGATACATGTATCGCTCTCCGCGTTCCTGTGATCGTGGAAGCGGCCGCAGCCATAGTCCTGGCAGACTTGATGCTGCTCAACTCATTCTCCTATACTATTTGAATTGATTCTAGAAGGGAGAACACATACACGAGTTGTGGGAGAAGACCAATCTGACTATAATAGGGCCATGATCGACAGTTCAGAGCAGGGAATCTGCAGCAAGACATTTTTAAGTGTACTTCCCCATCACGGATTGAGCTTCGGTGAGCAATTGGAAGAGTGCCTGAAAGCGCTGGAGGAAAAGGCCCAAACCGCTGAGCTGGATCTGTCTAACGTCCTCATGGAGACGTTCTTTATCCGGGCTGCGGATAATGACGATTATTATCGAAAGAAAACCTTGGGCACATCGATAGTGCAGGAGTTTTACAAGACCAATATCCCTCCCACGAGTTTTGTAGCCCAATACCCTGAAGAGGGAAAACTGGTGTCACTGGATGTGGTCCTGCTGTCGCATCTAGACAAGGGAAAAATCCATTACAAAAACTGTGAAGGCATCCGGTACGCTACAGTTGAGTCGCCACTATACACAGAAGTCTACGCCGCAGGGCTCTCTAACCATCCTGATCAGACAGATACACATGCACAGTGCAGAGAAGCTCTTGGATCGATGAAAAAAGTCTTGAAGAGCGAGGGCATGGATTTTTCTCACGTCGTCCGGCAGTGGAACTACATCGAAAATTTCCTCAAAATAAGCTCCGGAC
>WTAW01000287.1 GCA_013139435.1 Candidatus Aminicenantota bacterium
GATGAATTCTGGGAAGGGTTGAAAGAGGGACGAAACGGCGTTTCAAAGATTACTCATTTCGATCCCACTGATTATCGCTCCCATATGGCGGCTGAAGTAAAGGACTTTGATCCTACCGATTGGATCGACGGGAAATCCGTCGAGCGTATGGACAGGTTTGTCCACTTCGGTATGAGCTCATCTGTTATGGCGCTTAATGATGCTGGTTTAAATACCTTTGCCTTTGATGGCAACAGGGCAGGAGTCATCATAGGCTCTGGTACAGGGGGAGCCATTACGATACAAGACGGATACTCTAAACTTTATGAAAAAGGGCCAAAATCTATAAGTCCCTTTTTTATTTCCATGTCACTCATAAACATGGCAGCCTGCCTGGTCTCCATCACTTATGGTCTAAAAGGCCCTCTTTCTGCTCCCTGTGTTGCATGTTCAACGGGAGCCAATGCCATCGGCGATGCCTTCCGAATTATTCAGAGGGGCGATGCCGATATCATGCTGGCGGGAGGAGCAGAGGCCGCCATAAATCCATTGCCTTTCGCCGGCTTTTGCGCGGCGCGATCGATGTCGACAAGGAATGACTGTGTGGAAAAAGCGAGCAGGCCTTTTGACAAGAATCGTGATGGCTTTGTAATGGGGGAAGGGGCCGGGATTGTTGTTTTAGAGCGACTTGAGCATGCTCTCAGCCGGAATGCGCGTATCTATGCCGAGCTTGTTGGCTATGGTAATATGGCTGATGCCTTTCATTTCACAGCTCCAGAGCCTGGAGGCGATGGAATGATCAGGGTAATGAGAGCTGCTTTGAATGATGCTGGCATCGACCCGCAGGAAGTGAAATACATCAACGCACATGGCACCTCGACTGTCTTGAATGATAAGGTTGAGAGTTTAGCTGTTATGGAGGTCTTTGGTGACCATTCGAAGCATCTTAAGATCAGTTCCATAAAATCGATGATCGGTCACCTGTTGGCAGCAGCTGGAGCAGTGGAATTCGCGGCTACGGTGATGAGTGTCCATACCGGTAAACTACCCCCGACAATCAACTATGAAGAACCTGATCCCGAATGCCCTCTCGATTATGTGACCAATGGAGTCGAATCGATCGACTTCGAGTTGGCACTGAGCAATTCCTTTGGCTTTGGTGGAGGTAATGTCAGTCTCATAGTGAAGAAATACGAGAGTTAAAATGAAAATCCCAAAGCTTCAAATTGGAAATATCACCGCAGACATTCCGATTGTCCAGGGGGGTATGGGCGTGAGGGTGTCTCTTTCCTCGCTTGCTTCTGCCGTGGCTAAGGAGGGAGGGATAGGCACTATCTCGAGCATAGGCTTGGGTGATATCGAGGCAGCAAAGCAAGCCTATGAGAGGATATCTCGAGAAGCTTTGGAGAGAGAAATTCGCAAAGCGAAACGTGCATCAAACGGCAATATCGCTGTCAATTTCATGGGCGTGCTCAGTAATGTCAACGATCTGATCAAAACAGCCATCCGCGAGGGAATAAAGATGATTGTCTACGGCGCCGGACTCCCCGTTAAGCTTCCCGGCTTGATCGAAGACAGATCTATAAACCTTGTACCCATGGTCAGCTCGGCACGGGTAGCTGAATTCATCCTCCGCACCTGGAACAAACGATATGAGAGGATTCCCGATGCCATTATCCTTGAAGGGCCTCTAGCAGGAGGACATCTCGGCTTCTCCGAAGAGCAGCTCGATCAGCCTGAAAAGTACTCCCTTGATAATCTCTTGCCGGAGATTCTGGAAACGATAAAACCCTATGAAGATCGATACGGCAAGAAAATTCCGGTGATCGCGGCCGGCGGGATCTTCGATGGAAAGGATATAGCTCGGATGTTGACCCTGGGTGCATCAGGAGTCCAGATAGCGACACGATTTGTCTGCACTGTGGAGTGCGATGTCTCCCAGGAATTTAAGCAGAGCTACCTCGATGCCAAGGAAGAGGATATTGTCATCATTAAAAGCCCTGTCGGCATGCCAGGAAGGGCCATTCAGAACAAATTTTTAGACGATTTAGAAATAAAGGGAAAACTTAAAATCAAGTGTCCTTACAGATGTCTTACTGCCTGTAAAGTGAGCGAGGCAAGGTACTGCATTGCCCAGGCTCTTATAAACTCTTACTTCGGGGATGTTGACCACGGTCTCATCTTCTGTGGCCAGAATGCTTACCGTATCGACAGGATTGTGACGGTGAAAGAACTCATCTCGGACCTTCTTGCTGAACTCGAAGCAGCTTAGGTAGGAAATAGAGGATGTCTGGGGGCTGTAGAACAAACCTTTCGCTCCTAATATCGTATTAATTCATGTAAAATAAAAAAGAGGAAGAAATCCAGTGGCACGACTGCAATTCGGTGAATCTGTAGCAATGGCCATGGGCTCCTTTTGGTCGAATAAGCTCAGGACCTTCCTTACTCTACTGGGAATCATCATCGGCGTTCTCACCATCATTGCCGTTGTTTCCATCATTCAGGGGCTCAACAACTATGTCTACACAAAAATGGCCTTTTTTGGCGCCAATGATTTCTCGGTCTCTAAAATGTCCATGATGATCATGTCCATTAAAGAATTGAGAGAACAGCAAAAACGGAAGACACTGGCGCTTGAGGACATGAAGCTTGTCCAGAGATTGTGCGAGTCATGTGAATTGGTGGGCGCCAGTGTGAGTACGTCCCGAACTGTAAAATTCAGGAGTGCGTCACTGAAGAATGTGGAGATCAGGGGCATCACCCATCTCGATCATATGATCGGCTCTGTCTTTGAGCTCCAAAGGGGAAGACAGATCAGCAAAGACGATGAAGCCCGCTCCCGGTATGTCTGCCTCATAGGCGCGGATATTCAGGATGAATTGTTTCCTTCTCTCGATCCTCTCGGGAAAAGACTCAAGATCGGCAATCAATATTTCTTCATTATCGGATTGGGAGAGAGAAAGGGGAAACTTCTGGGATTTAGTCAAGACAATTACGTCCGGATCCCCATCACGACGCATCAAAAGATTTATGGACAGAGACGGAGCATAAGCATAAATATCCACACCGCATCTCAAGAACAGATGGCTAGAGCTCAAAATGAGGTGCGGACAGTCCTTCGGTCAAAACGCCACGTATCCTTCAATGAACCCGATGATTTCTCCCTTCAGACCTCTGACACCTTCATCCAATTCTATAAAAGCGCCACGACAGGCATTTATTTTGCAATGATAGCGATATCTTCTCTGTCACTGCTAGTCGGAGGTATTGTGGTCATGAATATCATGCTCGTCGCTGTCACAGAACGGACAAGAGAGATCGGCATCCGCATGGCCATAGGGGCCCGACGAAAGGATATTCTCATCCAGTTCTTGATCGAGTCCGCCACGATATCCGCCACTGGAGGTC
>WTAW01000102.1 GCA_013139435.1 Candidatus Aminicenantota bacterium
AGGTGATGTATCAATTTTGTGTAGCCCATGGGATCCCTCATGAACGTTGCGGGAAAGTGGTGGTTGCGACTCATGAAACAGAAATCCCGATGTTGAACACACTGGAAGAACGCGGTCGAGCGAATGGTTTAGAAGGATTACACCGATTATCCGCAGGAGAGCTCAAAGAGTACGAACCCTCTGTGGTGGGAATCGATGGCCTGTTCGTTCCCGATACTGGCATCGTGGATTACACGCGGGTGACGGAAAAGTTCGCAGAGATCGCCCGGACAAATGAGTGCGAACTTCAGTTAAAAACACGAGTTCGCGGTTGTGAACCTGTTTCAGAGGGACTCATTCTAAAAACAACCCGGGGCGATGTCAGGGCGAAAAATCTTGTCAACTGTACGGGCCTTCAATCTGACCGGGTGGCGAAAATGTGCGGTGTTAAACCAGGATTAAGAATTGTCCCATTTAGAGGTGAGTATTACGAACTGGTTCCTGAATGCCAACACCTTGTGAACAATTTGATCTATCCGGTTCCCGACCTGTCATTTCCCTTTTTAGGAGTTCATTTCACGCGGATGATCCAAGGGGGTGTCGAAGCCGGTCCGAATGCTGTTTTGTCGTTCAAAAGGGAGGGGTATAAAAAAACGAGCTTTTCATTTCGGGATTCTGTCGAGACTTTCACCTATGGTGGGTTTGTTAAACTGATCAAACCGTATTGGAAAATGGGATTTGGTGAGATGTACCGTTCTTTCTCAAAAAAGGCCTTTGTGAAGGCACTGCAAAGGTTGGTCCCGGAATTACGCTCCGATGATATCCACCCAGGTGGTGCTGGTGTCAGGGCTCAAGCCTTGGAGCCCACTGGGGCTTTAGTGGACGACTTCCGTATCGTTGAGGCGGAAAGGATGATCCATGTGCTGAATGCCCCTTCACCCGCCGCAACAGCCGCCATCAGCATCGGTGACCAGATCGCCAATATGGCATCAAGAAACTTTAACCTTTAGCCCCGTATCCTTTTTTTCTGTCCCAAAAGAATCCAGATGTAAGGGGGAGTGTCTCCTTCGAGCTGGGAAGCGTGCATTAAGTGATACGTATATGGGTTCCCTCGGGGATGATCGTGACAGCTACGCCTTGAAAGGTAAAAACTATATCACTTCGTTATAAGCCCACTCAAGCCACTGTGTGACGATCTCGAGGTCTGAAGCATCCACTGTGGCGCCACACCAGAATCGGAGTCCGGGGGGAGCGTCGCGGTAAGAGCCGCAGTCGTAGGCGACACCCTCATCGGCGAGGAGCTTGACAAGTTCTTTGAGCTTATCCTCGGGGAGGTCAACCGTAAAACACACACTTGTGTTGGAGCGGATCTCTTTATTCTCTGCGAGGAAATCGATCCAGTCGTGCTCCGCCACAAAATCTTCCCAGACTGCAAGATTGGCATTGCTGCGCTCGATCAATCCCGCCAGTCCACCGACAGACTCGGCCCACTTGAGTGCAGCCAGGTAATCTTCATTAGCCAACATCGAAGGTGTGTTGATCATGGATCCTTTGAAGATCCCTTCGATCAGTTTTCCTCCTTTGGTCATCCGGAAGATCTTGGGGAGCGGCCAGGGTGGGGCATAGCTCTCCAGCCGGTCCACAGCGCGCGGAGACAGGATGATTGTTCCATGTGCGGCTTCTCCTCCCAGGACCTTCTGCCAGGAATAGGTGATGACGTCCAGTTTGTGGAAAGGGATCTCCATAGCGAAGATCGCGGAAGTCGCATCGCACATCGTTAATCCAGCCCGGTCTTCGGGAATCCAATCTCCATCGGGAAGCTTCACTCCACTGGTGGTGCCGTTCCAGACAAAAACGATGTCGTTATCAAAATTCACTTGGGAAAGTTCAGGCAGTTTTCCGTATTCAGCCTCAAAGACACGGGTGTTTTCCAGTTTGAGTTGTTTTTGGATATCCGTAGCCCAACCTTTACTGAATGACTCCCACACAAGAACATCCACTCCGTGCGGGCCTAACAACGACCACATGGCCATTTCAAAAGCTCCAGTGTCTGATGCTGGAACGATGCCCATAAGATAATCGGCTGGAAGACCCAGGATTTTTTTAGTCCGGTCGATCGATTCTGCCAGTTTGCCCTTTCCGAGAGTGCTCCTGTGAGAGCGTCCTAAGGGCGCATCTTTGAGCTCGTCCAGAGAAAATCCTGGATGCTTGGCGCAAGGGCCTGAAGAAAAATTAGGACTAATGGGTTTGATTGTTGGTTTCATAGCAAATTCTCCATATTAAATATTATTTTATGATCAAAAATTACTTGAGGATTGTTATTGGATCTCAAGACCCATGTTGTAGAACATGAATGCGAATTTATCGGCTGTCACATCAAGACGTTTGGTGGTACTGCTCGAGCCGTGTCCGGATCGGGTCTCTATCCTGATGATCACTGGATTTTTTCCCATGTGTTTCTCCTGCAGTGTAGCAGCGAACTTAAAGGAGTGGGCTGGTACGACTCTATCATCATGGTCGGCGGTGGTCACAAGGGTGGCCGGGTAAGAAACGCCGCTTTTGATGTTGTGTAAAGGAGAATAAGAATAGAGATTCTTGAAGTGTTCCTCTTCGTCACTGGAGCCAT
>WTAW01000179.1 GCA_013139435.1 Candidatus Aminicenantota bacterium
TTTCCAATTTCAGTATTGGGAAGATGCTTTGTTTTCCAATGACATTGACTACCGTCTCTACCTTGGAAGCCTGGGAGAATCCGATGTTCTGCCTTGGGACCATATCGATACAGGTATCAAAAAATCACATCTGATCGAAGAGTTTCATAGGGCGCAGCAGGAAGAATCTTCTCCGAGCTGTCTAGAAAAATCGTGTGCAGAGTGTCAAGGATGTTCGCTTGTGCCCCTGATGGTGAAAGACTATAAAGAGCAGATCGAGCCTCCTGATAAAAGCTTCCCCATCTTTGGAAAAAAATCAGAGAGTGTTTTTAGATATCAAGCATTCTATAGCAAGATGGACAGAGCGAAATATTTCTCCCATACGAATGTGAATAACATCATCCAGAGAGGTTTTCGCAGGGCCGGTATCCCTGTTTGTTTTTCCAAGGGATTTTATCCAAAAATGATCGTTTCTTTTCCCCCCGCTCTTCCATTGGGAATGGAGGGAAGAGCCGAAGTGATCGAATTCAGATCTGACTATTATATTCCTCAGGATGAATTTGCCTCACATATCAACGCTTATCTTCCTCAGGGAATCCGATTTTCTCGTTTGGAAAAACTGGACTGGACGGATCCAACGTTGATCAATAGGATCGAATGCATCGTGTACTCTTTAGATTTGAGTGCTGATACGATTCTCAATACACTGAAAGATTCCCAGGATAACAGGCAGGATACCCCCGACGATATTGCGGAGAATGTCGAGAATCTGATGGACAGATACATCAAAGATAACGGGTATGAATCAATGGTGCATCTAGCTGTTGACAGGAATGAACGGAAACTCTTGCTGAAAGTGAAATTTGACCCGAAAAAATTGATCCGGCCTCAAGATATCATCAGCAAAATATTCGGTATCGCCAATCCCGTCTATGACATGGCAAGAGAGAGAATAATATTCAAAGATTTCGAAAGATAAATTGACTTCGTGATGATATTCCAGTATAAACTTTGATGAAATTCGTATTCAGAAGGAGGAGTTCATGATCGATTTCAGTTTGACCGAGGAACAAAAAGCTCTCCAAGAGATGGCGCGGGAATTTGCCCTGAAAGAGATGAGGCCCAATGCTGCTAAGTATGACAAGGGAGATGAATTTTCTGAAGATGTCATGCAAAAGGCGTTCGAAGTGGGTTTTTTGACCTGTACGATCCCGACTGAGTATGATGGCGGTGGGTTGAGTGATATAGATACGGTTATTGTCAGTGAGGAATTGGCGGCCGGATGTGCAGGGATGTACACAACCATGATGGTGAATGCATTGGCTTATACGCCCATAATTATGTACGGTTCCGATGAACAAAAGAAAAATTTTCTCACTCCCCAGACCAAAAAAATGTCTTTTGCTGCTTTCTGTCTTACAGAAAGAGAAGCGGGATCGGATGCGGGTGCCCTGAAAACAAAAGCGATCAAGGTTGGGGATGAATATATAATCAATGGATCTAAGTGTTTCATATCCAATGGCGGAATCGCCAGCCAGTATGTTGTCTTCGCCCTTACGGATCCCGATAAGGGAGCCCGTGGAATGAGTGCCTTTATCGTCCCCCGTGAATCGTCAGGGCTTACTATCGGCAAAGAAGAAGACAAAATGGGACACCGGGCATCCAACACAGTGGAGTTGTATTTTGAGGATGTCAAAGTCCCCGCAGGGAACTTACTGGGTAAAGAAGGGATAGGATTTATTATTGCACTAAATACTCTTGACAGGACAAGGGCTCCTGTGGGTGCGGCTGGAGTTGGTGTGGCCAGAACAGCTCTTGAATATGCCATCGACTACGCAAAAACACGAAAACAATTTGGTAAACCGATCGCACTTTTCCAGAACAATGCTTTTAAGATCGCTCAGATGGCCATGGAGATCAATGCCGCACGTCACTTGATCTGGCATGCGGCATGGTTATTGAATGAAGGAAAACCCTGTGGAAAAGAGTCAGCCATGGCCAAAGCCTACGGTTCGGATGTGGCCATGCGCGTCACTACGGAAGCCGTCCAGATACTCGGGGGCTATGGCTACATGAAGGATTATCCCATGGAAAAGCTCTTTAGGGATGCCAAGCTTCTTCAGATTTATGAAGGAACGAATGAGATCCAACGGTTAGTCATTTCCAGAGAAGTCATCGGACCGATCAGATCTTGAAAGAGGGGCTTCTTCACCATCAGAAGAGATATAAAAAAGATCTGTGGTGTCTGGCCTAAGTTGTTGCGTCTTCTTCTGTAAAATACTCGGGGATGATTCCAGTGACCTCGACACCTGCACCTTTTGCAATATCAATGAGATCGATGACCCTGGCATAGAGAACTTTGGCGTCGGCTCTGATGAATATTGTTTTGTCCTGCCGGGTAGAGTATAGGTTTCTGAGACGGCCTGGAAGCATTTCCAATGAAATCTGCTCTTGGTTGATCATTACGCTCATGTTTTTCTTTAGAGTCAAGACGATCAGTCCTTGAGGTGTTGCACTCGTATCCGCTGTGGTCTCAGGAAGTTTGACATCTATGCCCTTTTGGACCATGGGAGTGATAACCATGAATATGATGAGCAACACGAGTAAAACATCGCACAAAGGAACGACATTGGGCTCAGCATTTGCCATTATTGCCTCCTTGTATTCACTGTAATCAACAAATTATTTTAAAATAAATCTCTCTGTTTTGTCAATCTGTGAATTGATTTTTTATTTTTAACGATATATTGTAGAGACAAAAAGGAGGACATATGAGGGAATTAAAAGTTGAAGTTGTCGATGTGAAAGAGAGATGTGGTGCAAAGCACAAAGTGGGAGATGAGTTCTATATTCGTGGAGAAGGGACAATGGAGATCCCTTCAGGGAAAAAGATCTGTATCTTTGCGCTCAACAGCCTCTTTCCATTCTTGACCACGAAACAGAGGGAGGATGAGCTTCCTCATGATGACTGGATTGCCGAGACTGAAACTCTAACTTGTCCAGATCCCAAGGGGGTCGTATTCAAAGTTACGCCACTGTAAACGAAACGTATCAAACGAAACGTCCTGATGAATAGCCGTTCTATTCTATCTTATCCACAAAAATATACACTCATGTGAGACAAAATGTCTGAGTTTTGAGTTTGTGTTATTTCTTTTGGGTGGCAAACAGGATGGAGCGTGCATCATAAACGATGACCAAGGCGAGAATTATGAGGGTCACGCTGACAACGCCTAGAAGATAACTCTCTGCTTTGAAAAAGTTATATCCCTGATAGATAAGCGCTGCCAGGGTAGTACATAGCATAAAATATGCGGGATACAGTGTGAATTTTGTGGGTCGTTTAATGCCAACAAGGTAGGAGGACACCACGACCAGTGCGAGTGCCGCCACGAGCTGGTTCGATGCGCCAAACACAGGCCATAACGTTTTATAGCCTTCGGTCGCTCCCAATAGAGCGGCAAAGACAAGGATAAACGCCGATGCCACCCATCTGTTATTGAAAAGAGGGATTTTTTTCCCGGTTAATTCCGAGAAGATGAAACGTCCCAACCGTGTCGCTGTGTCGAGTGTGGTGAGGACAAATGCGTTGAGCATGACCATAGCGAAAAAAGAACCGATCACGAGAGTGATTCCTGGGAGTGAGGAAGTTAATTTTCCATAGCCCGTCGCAAAGGTCTTGATCGGATCTCCCACTTGTATCATCAAATACTGATAGCCCAATGGATTTTCTGCCCCGGATGGATCCCATATCAAGGCAGCTGCAGCGATAAATATTACCAATCCTGCTAGCACAGCTTCGGTGACCATCCCCCCAAATCCGATCAATTTTCCCGCTGTTTCATCGGGCAGTTGTTTGGCCGTAGTCCCGCCCGCCACAATAGAATGAAAACCAGAGATCGCACCGCACGCAATGATCACAAAGAGCATAGGCCATAGGGGACCTCCTTTGCTCTTGAATGATACAAATGCGGGTGCATTAATGGAAGGGTGGGCGACTATCAATCCGATATACCCTGTGGCGAGCCCGATAAACAGGATCCACGTGCTGATATAATCACGCGGCTGCAGGAGGATCCACACGGGTAGGGATGAGGCAAAAAGACTGTAGACGATCAACACGAAAAACCAGAAATTTTGCGCGCTCATACCCAGAAATTGTGCAGGGAATTCAACAGGATACAGTTTTCCGATGAAGATAAGCGCAAAGAGGATAATAATCGAAATAACAGTTGCTGCAGGAATATTAATGCCTTTTTTGTAAATAAGCCATCCGAAGATCATGGCAATAAAAACCAATCCAAGCGTAGGAATGACGATCTCGGGTTGAGAGACCAGTGTGCGGGAGGCCACAACAGCGAAGACGGCGATGACTAGAGCTAAAGCGAACCATAAGAACAGAGAGAAAATGACCCGTGTTCGCCGACCGAGTGTTTTTTCTGAGATCCAAGCCAGAGACTTTCCCTGGTTCTGGACCGAAGTCATCAATGATGTGTAATCATGAACAGCCCCAAGAAAAACACTTCCTATGGCCACCCAGAGAAGGGCCCCCAGCCAACCGAAATAGAGGACTCCCAAAAGGGGTCCCAAGATCGGTCCCGCTCCAGCGATCGATGAAAAATGGTGACCGAAAAGCATCGTTTTTTTTGCAGGACAATAGTCAATCCCATCATTTAATTCTCTGGCAGGCGTGATTCGATCTTTATCCGCCTGAACAACTCTTTTCTCGATAAAGTTCCCGTATATTTTGTAGCCTAAGTAGAGCCATAGAATAAGAACAAAGGCGAAAATCAATGTATTCATTCGCTATTTTCCTCTATACCATGAATTATTCACGAGTCGAGGTTAATTTAGTGGTTAGGTTGGGTCGGCGCAAGGCGTCGGCCCATGAAGTTGTGGTCGTCCACCACGAGCCGACCCAACCTAACCCGGGCTGCAACAAAGCAGATACGGTGAGATCGGCTCGCCTGAAAGGTGAAAAATGTCGATTATGAATAGAAAGCACATCGAGAACAGAAAAATAAAGGTGAATTACTGGAAGAATGATGTAAATGTCGAGTATTGCTTTTGTTGAACAAAGAATCGACATTTTTTATGAATCAGTTATTTTTTTGTTTTATAGATTAAGTAGACTACGAGTCCGATAAACGCGGCTAGGCAAATAAAATCTCCCAAATTACCCGGCCAGACAAGACCAATACCCTCCGGTTTTTTCTTTGTGATGTAGGCGTAAATAGCAACCAAGACCATGGCAATGCCTTCTCCGGCAATAAATCCAGAACTCAGGAGTATTCCCTTTTCTTTTCTCTGAGTTAATTTCTCCGTATTGTCGCCCGCGCCTTTTTCCATGAAATGCCGGATGACTCCACCGACGTAGATCGGTGTCATTGTTGAGAGTGGAAGATAGATGCCTACAGCAAAAGGCAAGGAAGGAATCCTGAGAAGTTCGGCAACTAGGGCAAAGGCGCCGCCTATCAACACTAGTCCCCAGGGAAGGTCACCACCAAGAACTCCCTCAACAATGGTTTTCATCAAGACAGCTTGGGGAGCTGGCAAGGTCTGAGACCCGAATGTAAAGGATTCACCCAGGAGCCAGACCGACGCGGCAACAGCAAAGGCTGAGGTCACGACACCCAATAATTCTGTCGTTTGTTGCCTCTTAGGGGTGGCTCCGATGATGTATCCAGCTTTCAGGTCCTGCGAAATATCACCTGCAACGGATGCTGCGACACAGACGACGGTTCCCACTGTCAGGGCTGTGACTTGTCCGAAAATATCTGTCCAGCCCAGTGCGTAGAATAACAGGCTCGTTCCGAGGAGTGTGACGATGGCCATTCCTGAAGTGGGATTTGATGAGACACCCACCAAGCCCACAATTCGGGAAGAAACTGTTACAAAGCAGAAAGCGAAGAAAACGATACAGAAGGCCGCGATGATCCTAATGAGAAGGGATGTGTTGATACCCACGATCTGTGGAGAAATAATGATCAGACCAAAAATAAGGAGGACGCCGATTCCAAGAGCCGTGATGGGTAAGTCTGTATCTATCCTTTTTTTCTGGACATGCATATCTCCTTTACTCGATTTGAGGTCTCGGATCCCCACTTTCAGGGAATTGTACATCGTGGGAAAGGATTTGAAGATCGTGATGATCCCTGCAACAGCGACAGCCCCCGCTCCGATCACTCGGATATACTTGTCCCAAATCTGCTCTGCTGACATTTCAGAAATGGATAATTCAGCTTCAGGTAGCAGCGGGAGATTGAGGCTCTCTCCGAAATAGGCAATTAAGGGGATGATAGCCAGCCATGACAAAAGGCCGCCTGCGACCATGATGCCGGCGATACGAGGGCCTAAAATGTATCCGACACCCAGTAGAGCCGGTGTGGGTTCTCCGCCTAGTTTTGCCTTTTTCAATACAGGAAGTTTCAGATAGATCTTCTCTGGCCAGAGATGGAGAAAACTCTGGAAAAATTTAAAAACCGCACTCACGCCTAGACCTAAAAAGACATTCCTGGCCTTAGCACCTCCGGCTTCTGCGGAGATCAGGACTTGGGCGGCAGCTGTCCCCTCAGGATAGGGAAGGACTCCGTGTTCTTTCACGATCAAGGCTTTACGCAGGGGAATCATAAAAAGCACACCCAGAATGCCTCCGAACATCGCTAGAGTTCCGATCTTGAAGATGCTGGGACTGAATCCCCAAAGGAAGAGAGCGGGAATGGTGAAAATGATCCCAGATGCTAGGGATGAGCTTGCTGACCCGGTCGTTTGTGCGATGTTGGCGTCCAGGATTGTGCTTTTACCTAGAATTGGAGTCAGCACGCGTAAGGCTGCAACGGAGATCACGGCAAGAGGGATTGCCGTGGAGATCGTCAATCCCACTCTGAGACCGAGATAAGCGTTGGCTGAGCCAAAGATGACTCCAAATATGGAACCCAAAATCACAGCCTTCAGGGTGATATCTTTGTAAGATGTGTCGTCTGGCACATAGGGTATTTTTTCCGGCATAATTCTTATCCTTTTCTAAAATTATATGCAGTCTACCACATCAAAATTTAATTTTCTAATAAAATCAGAAGAGAGCATTGAGAACGGGTTCCCTCGACGGCGATTCAAGGAAGGCTTGGTAGGTCGGGTCGGGATCTTTGATTTGAAGATAATCGTAGAAGAATAAAGCGTGAGGTTACACGATCACTAATTTTTTGACTGTTTTTTCCCAGGTGATCTGGGATATGAAGTTATAACCATTTTCTCCCATTCTTTGGGCTAGAGCTTCATCCTCTGCCAGTTGGTCCATTTTTTCAGCAATTACCTTTGGGCTTGGCTCGCATACAAAACCTGTCTCTCCGTTTTTAACGAGTTCAGCAGGGCCACCGCTATCGGTGGCAGTGATGACGGCCTTTCTACTGGAGAAGGATTCTCCTGTAACAAAACCGTAGTCTTCTTGCTGAGGAGCGAAAAAGACGGCCCGACAGGAGGCAAAATGATCAAGGACAATCGTTTCCGTGGCTTTACCAAGCAGAATAACTCTCTCCTCAAGGTTATTATCCTTAATTTTTTGGGCGATATCCTTTTTTTCAGGTCCATCACCGACGATGATGGCTTTGAGGTTTTTGTTCTTGACATGTTTAAATGACTCTACAAGAAGGGCCAGTCTTTTCAGTCTTTGCAATCGGGATACAGAGAAAATAAAATTGTCATAGGATTCTGTGTGATAATGCCTTTGAGGGGGAGGAGGATAGAGGACTTCTGATTCTATCCTTCCCCATCGCTGTAATCTTTCTTGGATGGTTCGGGATTGTGCGTAAAGTTTAGTCACGTTGTGCTTGAGGAGACGCGTGTCTAGCGCGTGGATGAGATGCCTCCTCATTGTTTCTTTGAGCTTTCCTTTAGGACCCAGTTGGGAGTACAGGAATGTCCATTGGTCATAGTATTCTCTCAACCTGTGATTCAGCCAGCACACATGCTGAGGATGTTTCACAGCATAGCTGGGAAAACGGAATGTGATGACCTGGTGGATCGCTCTGCCCAAGCCATCCTCTTCGATATCATAAAATCGGTTGGCAAGATAAGCCCTCAACTGCCGGCCAAACCTGTTTTGTGGCGTGAGTATGAGGTCGGCATGGTACCCATATTCGTTCAACGCCTGCACAGTGCTTCGTGCA
>WTAW01000059.1 GCA_013139435.1 Candidatus Aminicenantota bacterium
CAACAATTGTGCGGCCCCATACGACTTTTTCATCTTCGGCGTAGCCTAATTTGGCCAGCCGGCTTTCCCGCTCCTTGATGTACAAATCGCTCAGGTTGCAGATGATGGTGGGCACATAAAACGTTCCCTTTTCGGCCATCAGTTTGATGGTCTCGTCCTTCAATCCATATCCGTGTTCGATGCAATCCACACCGGATTTGACGGATCGATAGGTCGCGGGTTCTTTAGAGTGGGAAGCCACTCGCAGTCCCATATGATGGGCGGTTTCCACGGCCGCATCGAGTTCGTCCTGGAGCATTTCCACTCCCATGATTTTGATCCAATCCACACCGTGAACGACCCGCTCTCGTATCGCTTTTCTGATTTCGGCCGGCCCATCGGCACCGTCTTTTACGTCACCGCGATGCCCGCCTGTAATAGATACCACTTCGCCACAACAAAAGATCCGGGGCCCCATTAAAAATCCCGCATCAAAGGCATCTCTCAAGGCTATGTCCAGATATTCCCGCTCGCCGACCGTGCGAACACCCGTGAATCCCCAACGCAGCCCGTCCATTGCATTCAAACCGGCCCGAATGACGGCAGAGGGAAGAGACTCGGTTCGCACGATATTGTTCGGATCTGGCAACAGAGCGGCCAAATGCATGTGCACATTCCAAAAGCCGGGAAGCACATATCCTCCCTCAAGGTTAAACACCCTAACATTTTTTTCACCGGCTGCTTTTTCATAGATGCCTCTTTTGATCTCGGCGATCGTATTTCCGACGATCACAACGGTCATATCTGTCATGGGTGCGTTACCCGTGCAGTCGATCACCGTGCAATTGGTAAGGACTATTTTGACAGGGGTTCCCTGTTCTTTCACATATGAAGCAAGGAGCGGATTCAGAATCAAAAATGATAGGATTAAGACTAAGAGGGTTAGCATTTTTAATTTTTTCATTTCTTCCTCCATTCTTTGAATATTTTATGAAGATATCACACCCAAAACAGCAAGGTCAATTGGAACATTCGGAATGTCATTCATCATGGAAATAAGGTCAATTATAAAATGGACTCGGGAGGCATATTTAGATATCATGGAGCGAGATTCTTTGAGCGAATTTAAAATCAAATCAAAAAATCTAAAACACAAAAAGAGAGGTGATATCAATGACAATCAAAAGAACACTTATTTTGGCACTGGCATTTATCCTGGTTGTTCTGACTGTAGTATGTCAAAAATCACAGACCGAGCCGGAGGCCGAGGCCGCAGCTCAAGAGTTTAAGTGGCAGGTCGATAAGTTTGCCGACCTGAGGATCCTGCGTTATCAGGTTCCGGAATTTGATGAGCTTCCTTTGGCCCAGAAGGAGCTGGTCTATTATTTGAGTGAAGCCGCCGTCTGTGGCCGTGACATCATGTTCGACCAGAATTACAAACACAATCTCACGATACGCAGAACTCTTGATGCGATCGTCGAAGGCTACAAGGGTGACCGGACGGACCCCCTGTGGGAACAGTTCATGGTCTATACAAAGAGGGTGTGGTTTGCGAATGGGATCCATCATCACTACTCCACAGACAAATTCATCCCAGAATTCAGTGCGGATTATTTTGCAACGCTGGTCAAAGAATCCGAGGGAGTGAAGTTCCCGTTGGCCGAGGGTCAAACTCTTGATGATCTTATCGTATTTCTAAAACCTGTGATGTTTGACCCTGCAGTGGACGCCAAAAAAATCTCGCAGGATTCTACGAAGGACCTTATTGTCCATTCTGCAGTCAATTTCTATGAGGGAGTCACCCAGAAGGAGGTCGAGGAGTACTATAAAAGCATCCAAGACGAGGATGATCTCACTCCGATCTGGTACGGGCTGAATTCTCGAGTTGTGAAGAAAAACGGAAAGGTTGTTGAAGAAGTTGCCTCTGTGAATGGCCTTTATGGGCCTGCGATCCAAAAGATCGTTTACTGGTTGGAAAAGGCGGCAGGAGTAGCGGAAAACGATCAGCAGAGACAGGTGATCGAAAAGCTCATCGAATATTATGAAACGGGAGATTTAGAAAAGTTCGACGAGTACAACATCTTGTGGGTCAACGATACGGAATCCATGGTGGATTTTATTAACGGATTCATCGAGGTCTACCAAGATCCCATGGGGATGAAGGCGAGCTGGGAGTCAGTGGTCAACTTCAAGGACCTTATCGCCACAAAGCGGACCGATACGATCTCGGCCAATGCGCAGTGGTTCGAAGACAATTCTCCCGTCGATCCCCGTTTCAAGAAGGAAGAGGTCAAAGGCGTTACCGCCAAGGTGATCACAGCAGCCATGCTCGGGGGGGATTGTTATCCCTCGACGCCGATCGGCATCAACCTCCCGAATGCCAACTGGATTCGTAAGAACCACGGCTCCAAATCAGTGACTATCGAAAATATCACGTACGCCTACAATCAGTCCTCTATGGATTCAGGCTTTGGCAAAGAATTCTCCTATTCTGAGGAAGAACTCGAACGGGCCAAAAAATACGGAGCTCATGCGGGAAACATCCATACGGACCTTCACGAAGTCTTGGGGCATGGCTCAGGGCAGCTGCTACCGGGTGTCACTGGCGAAGCACTTAAGAACTATCACTCTCCCATCGAGGAATCCAGGGCCGACCTGTTTGCTCTCTATTACATCATGGATGATAAAATGGTCGAGCTGGGGCTGCTCCCAGATCTGGACGCCGCAAAAGCGGATTACGACGCCACCATCAAGAACGGTTTGATGACCCAGTTGAGGCGGATCCAACCCGGGAAGACGATCGAGCAGGCGCACATGCGCGGCCGGGCACTCGTCGCCTACTGGGTCTATGAAAAAGGAAAGCCGGAGAATGTGATCTCCATGGAGATCAAAGACGGAAAAAAATATGTTGTGATCAACGACTACGTAAAACTGCGTAAGTTATTCGGCGAGCTCCTTAAAGAGATCCAACGGATCACTAGCGAAGGGGATTATGAGGCAGCCAGAGATTTGGTGGAGACCTACGGCGTTCAGATCGATCAAGAGCTCCACAAAGAGATGCTCGACCGCTATTCCAAGCTGAACCTGGCGCCTTACGGCGGATTTATGAACCCGGTCTACACTCCCGTGATGGATGACGGCAAGATCGTGGATGTCAAGATCTTGTACCCGGATGACTACGTAAAGCAGATGCTTCGCTACGGCAAAGACTACTCTTTCCTCAACTAAAAATCTTTATCGCCAAAACCAGGGACACCTAAATCCCCTGCCCATGCCAGGGCCTCTGCCGTATCCCATGCCGTAATACTGACCGTATCCTCTGCCATAATCCATACCAAGGCCCATTCCAAAACCTCCCTCCTGGTCAAATAGCATCTTCTGTTCATCTGTGAGGAGATTTCGGATATTCATTTGATGCGCCTCAAATCTTCTTTCAAGTTCAATTTCC
>WTAW01000040.1 GCA_013139435.1 Candidatus Aminicenantota bacterium
ATGGCAAGGAATGCACCCAGAGCCGCACCACCACTCATGCCAAGGGTGTAGGGTTCGACCAGAGGGTTCCGAAAAAGCACCTGGAAAGAAGCACCGACAAGGGCCAGAGTTCCTCCAGCCAAAAGAGCCAGGATCACCCTGGGGATGCGTTGGAGCCAGAAGATATCACCATCTGTGTTGGATTCACCTTTAAGATAATCCCATATATCTGTGGGATTCAAGGTTTCTGCACCGATCCACGGTGTAATGGTAGCCACAGCGAGGAATACGAGGCCATAAAGAACGATGGTTTTGCCCTTCATTCTTTATTCTCCATCACCAATTTTGGGAGGATCGTGGGCCTCCCCGTTTCTGGATGAAAACCCAAAAGGATATCTTCGCCGTAGACGGCTCGGACCGTAGAAGCTGTAAGGACTTCGGCTGGCGGTCCGAAGACAACAGGCTCGCCTTCTGAAAGAACCATCAATCTGTCGCTGAAAAGGGATGCCAGATTGATATCGTGGGTAACGACTGCTACTCCCATTCCGTCTCTAGAAAGACTCTGGAGAAGCCGGAAGAATTGGACTTGATGGCGGACATCCAGAGCGCTGGTTGGTTCGTCAAGAAGCAAGATCTCTGGTTTCTGTGCGAGCACGGAAGCGAGAAAAGCACGTTTCTTCTCACCTCCTGATAAGCGGGAGAGAGGGCGATCTTTGAGTGAAGTCATTTCTGTGAGATTCAGGCATTCTTGGACGATAGAGCAGTCGATGTTTTCGAGAGTCCCTAAGCCTTGGGTGTGAGGATAGCGGCCCATCCGGACAACCTCTTCGACCGTGAGATCGTAAAGGCTGGCAGTCTCCTGGGGTAGATATCCAAGGGACCTTGCTATAGAACGTCTCTTGAGCTTAAACAGGTTTTTTCCGTTCAGCAGGATCGTTCCTTTGAGCGGTTTTATAACGCCGGATGCGATGCGCAGCAGAGTGCTTTTCCCAGAGCCGTTGGGGCCGATGATGCTGATGATCTCACCGGAAAAGAGCTCGAGGGAGGGGATACGAAGGGTCCAATCTGATTCTGAAAACATATGCTGAATGCCTTTGAGCTCAAGCATCGGATGTTCCTCGGAAGGCTTCAGGATGAAAAATTTTGGCGAAGCGACGAACGGTCTGGGCAATGCGCACACTCGGAATCAGAAGAAAATCCTCCGTGAGATAGTGGATATTTCCTGATTGAACTGCGGGAAGCATAGGGAACTGTAACCAATCTTTTTCAAGGAGTTTGAGCTTCTCCTCCGGGATCCCTCCTGGTAAGGCTTCTATGATGACTTCGGGCTGGCGCTTGACGAGAGATTCCTTGGAAATCTGTGGATAAAGGCCAGTTGCATCCGAAAATATGTTTTCACCGCCTGCCACAGAAACAAGCTCATGCAGGAACGTACCAGGCCCGGTTGTCATCAGGCCTGTGAGATCTCCCGGTGTGTGACCGAGAGTGAGAAAGACCTTTTTTGGAGGAAGATTGTGGATTCTGCCTTTTATTTCTTGAAGATCGGCTTTGATTTTTTGGATGAGAGCACTGGCATTTTTCTCAGCCCTAAGTGTCTGGCCGATCGTGTGAATGGCGGCCCAGATATCCTCCAGACTGTTGATCTCGATGGAAAGGAATCGGATCTTGTGTTCTCTGCAAAACCTGGCGAGGGATTCATTTTGCCCTTGGATAATCAAGAGATCCGGCTGGAGAGAAGTGATCTTCTCTTTGTTCGGGTTGATCAATCCACCTATCCGAGGGATTGTCCGGACTTCGGGCGGGTACGTGCTGAAATCGCTGATACCCACGACTCTCTCTCCAATTCCGAGCGCGAAAACGATCTCTGTCACACTCGGAGCGGCACAGATGATCCGCTTCGCTTCGACTGTTGTCCGACCAGACTCAGATGGTGATATTTCCGATTCCTGATCTGTATTCTGAGTGCAAGCAGGCAGAATAAGACAAATAAAGCCGACAAGCAAACAAAATAGGGTAGGGACAAAACATTTAGGTAATATATCTCTCACTTTTTACCTAGGAAAGTTCGAGAGGACCTTTCAGGCAGGTATTAAGGTTGATTATTGCCCCAATATCCCTCTTTGTCAAGGGAGAGCTATGGGAGATGGTTTCGCTCCAGTCAGATTTTTCACACTGCCTCCCACCCAAAGAATTATTGTATCGGCTTTTTTTATGAATGAGGAGGCTACCGATCTTCTAGAGGAAAATCGGCAGCCTCAAGGGGATGGATTAAATGATTAGGGGATCTATCTTAAATCCTTCAAAAAAAGGAGGGGTAAAAAGGAGGGATTTGCGTGTTGCGCGAACTCTGATTTTTCTCATTTTTGCCATTTCACTTATATATACGTGGAAAATGAAAAAAAAGTTGCTGTTTTTTACAAATTCTTGGACAGTTTTGCCGAAAAAGTGAAAAAACCCAAGAAATGAAAAAAAAAAGGGTTTTTACAGAGAATTAATGTATGGTCGTTATGCCGATTTTTTCTTAAAAAAAGCAAATCTATATTTTAAGTTATTGATATAAAAAGGAGTAGAAAAAATCACTCGCGTTTCTTTTGGTTTTCTATCCTTTTGCCAAGCTTCAAACATTATACCACAGATTAAATTCCAATGTCAACAAAAAAATAAAAAAACTTTATAATTCAAACTGAGAGCGATTTATAGCATGATTTTTCTCCTTAAAAGAGGTTTTTTTGCAATTTATTTCGACCAATGAAAATTCCGATTGTTTTGACTCTTTTTATCCATTTCTTTAGAATTGGCCATAGAACGAAGATGCCTATTAAACCTGAATAATTCAGGTCACAATGATTGGAACCGGTAGTCAAATCAAAGGAGAAGAGAATCAAATGGACCAAGTGTCTATGATTATGAAGAGAAATTGGAAGGAGCGATGAAATGGATAAAGAGACATTCCGGAAGTTCGGACATGAGTTTGTCGACTGGGTCGTGGATTACTTGGATTCGGTCGAAGACTACCCAGTGCGGGCCCAGATCAAACCTGGCGAGACACTCAACCGACTGCCCGACAGCGCCCCGTTGGTTGGGGAATCGATGGAGCACATCTTCAAGGATTTCCGGGAGATCATCCTTCCGGGGATGACACACTGGCAGCACCCTTCTTGGTTCGCGTATTTCCCGGCTAATAACAGCCCCCCATCGATCCTCGCGGAGTTGTTGACAGCAGGGATGGGAGCCCAGTGTATGATATGGGAGACATCACCGGCCGCAGCTGAATTGGAAGAAAAAGTTCTGGAATGGCTGCGCCAAATGCTCGGCCTTCCCGAGGGAATGAATGGAGTTATCCAGGATACGGCGTCCACAACAACTTTGGTCGCCCTCCTTACAGCAAGGGAAAAGGCGACTGGCTTTAAATCCAACCGCAAAGGATTTCAGGAGAAACTTTTTGTGTATGTGTCTGAAGAAGCTCATTCCAGTGTGGAAAAGGGAGCAAAGATCGCCGGATACGGCACAGACAATATACGCCGGATCCCAGCGGACGAAAATTTTGCGATGATTCCTGCGCATCTGGAAGCGGCCATTGTTGCGGATAAAAAACGCAATTTGAAACCGGCGTGTGTGGTGGCCACTGTGGGGACGACCTCTTCTTCCGGGATAGATCCCCTAAAACCAATTGGCGAGATCTGCCGATCGTACGGACTGTATTTGCATGTAGATGCTGCGTATGCTGGAACAGCCGCCATCCTGCCCGAAAAAAAATGGATGCTTGAGGGAGTGGAGCATGTGGACTCCTTCAACTTCAATCCCCATAAGTGGATGCTGACAAATTTTGATTGTTCGGTGCATTTTGTGAAAGACCCGGGAAGCTTGATCAGGACATTCGAGATACACCCCGAGTATCTGAAGACAGATGTTGATGCGCTTGTCAAGAATTACCGCGATTGGGGCATCCAACTGGGGCGACGGTTCCGGGCGCTCAAACTCTGGTTCGTGATCAGGTCTTATGGCATCGAGGGACTCCAGAAGGTTGTGAGGAAACACATTCATCTGGCTGAGTTGTTCAAAGGATGGATTGAAGAGCATGAGTTATTCGAGATCGTGGCCCCGGTTCATCTGAGTTTAGTCTGTTTCCGGCTGAATGATAGCCGGAGCGAGGAGGAGTTGAATATCCTTAACAGAGAACTGATCGAGAGGATCAATCAGACTGGGAAGGTCTTGTTGACACAGACAACGCTTAAGGGAAAATTTGTTCTGCGCATGGCGATCGGTTCGAGGACAACCGAGGAGCGTCACGTCCACCAGGCATGGGAAATCATCGTGAGCATGGCTAAAGACATACTGGGGAAGAATAATGTAAATATTTGATATTGTTTTTGTTGAACAAAGTATCGATATTTTTTATGAATAATTCAGGTGGAAGATGGATTATTCACGAGTTGAGGTTGCTGCAAAGGCAAGAAAGTGGCCCATGAAGCTGTAGTGAACTACCGCGAGTGGGCCACAACGAAGACTTTGTAGTGAGATCAGCTCGCCCGAAGGGTAAAAAATGTCGATTATAATAATGAGGTCTAGGAAAACGGAATTGTCAGATTAGTTTACCGGAAGAATAAAGTAATTATTGAAATTGCTTCAGTTGTAATGAGTATCGACATTTTTTATGAATAATTCAGGTTAGATCGTGTTTCTCTAGGATGTGTTCAAGCCACCCAAGTCCGATGTTCTCTTTATTGTCCCTTGGTGTGTAAGGTTTGATGTCCAGAACAGGAGACCCTTCGAACATATCCAAACCCGAGACTTTCAGGGTGTTCTTGTTTCTTCCTTCAAGTTTGACGACTGTCATCCCAATGGGATTCGGCCGATGGGGGCTCCGTGTCGCAAAGATGCCTCTTTTTTTGCCGTCAAAGGGCGGATGGGCAAAAAGTTTTCTTTCCGAAGACTCATGGAACACAAAAATAAGGATGAGGTGCGAAAATCCGTCGATGTCGTCCAGACCCGCTTCAAAATTCCTGAACACTTCGATTTCTCCAAAGACATCGTCAAATCCGTGCGGGTCAAACCATTTCTTCCGGGGGATGTCTTCCCGGCTTTTAAAGGGTGAATGAATGATTCCTATAGGTTTAAAATTGAATGGCATCGATTCTTACCTTTTTGAGGGTGATTTTTTCCGTTAGGCATAGACATAGGTCAGCCAGGTTCGGTATTCTTCGACCTCTCCCCTGACTAAGCGATGGAAGGTCTCTTGAATTTTATCGGTGAATTCTCCCTGCTTGCCGGAGCCGATGGTGTATTCCTTTTCAGAGGCTTTGCCGTTTGATCCGTCAGTGACTTTCACGATCGGTGCGATCTCCACGGCAGTTCCGGAAAAAAAGGCCTCATCCGCTTGAAAAAATTCCTCCTTGGTGATTGGGCCTACTCTCGATTCGATACCCATGTTGCTGGCAAACTGGAGGATGCTAGTGCGGGTGATTCCTTCGAGGATGGACTCGTTCATGTTGTTGGTTTTCAGAATGCCGTTTTTGACGATAAAAATATTTTCGCCAGGCCCCTCTGCAATATTTCCTTCCATGTTCAAGTACACAGCCTCATCGAAACCTCTGGACCGGGCCTGCTGGCCGCCCAAAGTGGATAGGACATAGATTCCACCAAGCTTGGCCTTCATATCAAACTGGCTGTGGTGGATGCGCCTGTTCGGGAGGATATAGACAGAGAGCCCCTTTTCTGCCGCTTCTCCAAGGTAAGCCCCCCACTCCCAGGCAGCAATGGCCAGTTCAACGGCAAAATTTTTGGGTAGAAGCCCCAAGTTCCCGTAAGCGTAATAAAGGAGCGGTCGGATGTACGCCGAATCCAGTTGGTTTGCCTTTATGACGAGTTTTATGGCTTCTGCGATCTCTTCTTTTGTGTAGGGGATGTCCATGGAAAGAACTGAAGCTGAGTGAAAGAGCCTATCCAGATGTTCGGGAAGGCGAAAGACAGCGGGCCCATTAGCTGTGGGGTAGGCCCGGATTCCTTCAAAAACCGATGTCCCGTAGTGAAGGGCATGGCTCATAGGATGAATAGTGAGTGTCGGCCAGTCTAAGAGTTTTTCATTCTGCCAATATTTCTTAGCTTTGGGAAAGTGTGTGTTATCAAACATGTTTTCTCCTGGTAACTTCGCCGGTATTGATTTTTGAAGATTTCGGCGTTTTCTAAAATCATGGAACTAAACGGCAAGAGTGAATTCCCACGCACACCAGACATCGTCAGGATGAGGGTCGGGCGGACAGATGAGACATTTTGTCTTGAATCTGGGATCTATGGTTTTAGCGAAAAGGCTGTATTCCACAATACCCACAGATTTACAGGGAAAGTCGGGAAGGCCCTGCCTTTTCCTCGCTTCCTGAACGCGGCACTTGTTCATCCGGAACAGACAACGTGAGTCACTGACTTCGGAGACCTCCTGAACATTGATGTATGCGTACAGTCGAAACTTGAGGCACTGGATGAGGGCAGGGATGCCTCCTCCTGGTTCGATGCCCAGCCTTTTCATGATTCTTTTGGCTTCGATGACCGTAAATTTTTCCCATGCGTTTCTATCCAGATCCATGGCGGCCTCGATGCCGTATCTGTTCTCGACCGCGCGGAACCAGAGCCCGTCGTGGGCAAGCCAATTCTTCGAGGCGTCTTCCAGAAGTCCCAGAAGCTCTTCCTTTGACATATCCTTAACATCTTTCATTGTACACTCATTTGTGACTATTCCCTGCGGATGATGGCTCATAATAGGTCTTTCCCTTATGTGTAAGAGGCTTGATTTTGCCATTGCTGATCAAAATATTCAGGTATTTTAGGACTTCGTCCCTGTGTTTGCCAAGAGATGCAGAAATATCAGACAGTGTCACCGGTCTTCGCTGAATCATCGAAAGTATTTTTCGTTCGATATCTTGACTTTGAGGGAACTGATTCATCTGCGCGAAATCAGCGATGATCTCACACTTTTTTCCGAAAGCCTTTTTGATCTTTTCAAGGTCTTTCAGAGATAGGGCTCGAGCGAATTGTTCAGCAGGAGGACGGATGACCGTGTTGAGCTGAATTCTATCGGGCTGAATCTCTCTAACAGCAGCCTTGAGCTTATTGAGGTGATTGGGGGAGTCGTTTTTACCCTTGACCAGCATGATCTCCAGCCAGATCTGGCCTTTGAATTCCTGCCGGAATATTTTCAGGCCCACGATGATGTCTTCGATCTTTAATGAGGAATGAGGCCTGTTGACTGCGATAAATTCTTCCTGTGTCGCAGCATCGAGAGAGGGAACAACCAGGTCGGCCGCTTGTAAGGCCTCTCGAACGCGCGCTTTTGTGAGAAGCGTGCTGTTCGTCAGGACAGCCACCGGAATGTCTGTGATTTTTTTGATTTCCCGGATGAGTTTTCCGAGGGTAGTGTTCAAGGTGGGCTCTCCTGAGCCTGAAAAAGTGATATAGTCGATTCTCTGCCCCGAGGAGAGAGTCTTATTTATTTGGGCCAAAACAATGTCAGAGGAAAAGTGTTCTTTCTGTTGAACAGTTTTTTTGGGTGTGGGCCCCAATTGGCAGTAAATACAATCCAATGTGCACGTCTTATAAGGGAGGATGTCGATGCCCAGTGAAAATCCCAGCCGTCTCGACGGAACAGGGCCATAAATATGGATAGGAGATTCTTTTTCCTTTGTTTTCGTCACTCGGGTTACACTCTGTCCTTGTAAATTTCGATAAATCGCCTTAGAGATCTGTCATAAGTTCGTTCCACGTCATCTGGGAAAAGGCAGGCGGGGAGCTCTTTCATGCTCCAGTGGTATCGTATGCACTCGCAGCAGACGCCCTTTCGGCTGCACGGTTCATAGGAGCAGTTGCAGTTGATCAGGTTTTTTTCCTTGTCGCATTCTTTCATGATTGCCTCCGATCTCTCAACGTAAAACGTGGACTGTAAGGGGAGAGTGGGTTTAGGTTTTTCTGTACTGTTTTTTCCAGGAATATTTTTGTTGATAGAGGCTGTCGGCTAAAGCCCGCCTGAGTGTTTCAGCGGCCAGAAACGCACAATGGATACTAGCTTCTGGCAAACCTCCCAATTTTTTGAGGATGGTTTCGCCGCTGACAAAAGCCAGGGCCTCTATGAAGGTCTTGGTGAGCGTGAGCTCAGTCGCTATACTTCCACAGGCGATGGTGGTTGCGCAGCCATCAGTGAGAAAACTGCACTCCGATATTTTCCCATTCTTCACTTTGATAAACATCTCCATCGTGTCACCGCAAACGCCTTTTACCTTACCGTAACCGTCAGGTTGTTCCGTGGCCCTGAAGTTTCTCGGATATTGCCAGTGCTCGATCACAACTTCAGAGTATTCTTTCCTGGCCTGTTCCAGGATCATTTCTTGGATCTGCTTTGCGTATTTTTCGAGGTCTTCTTTGTTTGGCATTTTCTATTGATTCTTATTTGTCCTGGACTGAGAACGTGGGATTTTTAAGCATGTGTAAAATCTAAACGCTAGTTTAGCCCAGCTATTATACCAAAAGGGCAGCTCGTAATGTCAAAAAGTTCGAAGGATTGTCTCTGGCCGCTCATTTATGGCGGAACGAGTCGAGCACATCTTGAAGAGCTCCTGTAAATTTTCCGATTTTTTCCTGGGTCATACCCGCATACCCGATCCGGATGCAGCCGGGAGCTCCAAAAACAGATGCGGGTACAGCGCTGAATTTTCCCATTTCCATAGCCTTCTGCACAAATTCTTTATCGTCCACATTTATATCCGCAGGCAGTCGGGCGAGCACGCTGATCGCACCAGATGGGAAATCCTTGTCCCTGCCGGCAAGAGTGAATCCCTTCTCCTCGAGAGTTTGGATGATGAGTTCACATCTTTTCCTCAGTTCTTCTTTGATTTCCGTTATGATTCTGGGAGGCCTCCCATTTTCCAGATCGCTCACTTCCTCTTTTAAGATATCTATGAGGATGTGTTGCCCCAGTACGTTTGGCGATGAGGAAAACGAACGAATCATCTTTGACATCCAGGAGTTTGTGAAGGTCTCATCCGCAGCAATTCCATAACCGATTCTTGCTCCCGGAATCAGATATTCTTTGGACGCCGAGCTGATGATTACCGTTCTTTCCGGAGCATATGCCAGCATGGATTGGGGAATTCCTTTATACCGGAGCGTTCCGTAGACTTCGTCGGAGATGAGTATCAGATCCATTCGCCTTGCCAGTTCGGCCAGTTGTTCCATCTCGCTATCAGAGAGAACATCCCCAGATGGATTTGTGGGAAAGTTGATGAGCAGAGATGTGATTTTCTGCTGCTCGATCTGTTTTTGCACTTTTTTGAAGTCGGGGTTGTAGTTTTCGTCAAAGAAATCGAGGATGACAGGGTTTCCCCCCGCGTTGAGGATGATCCCTCTGTAATTGCTCCAGTAAAGGGGAAGGAGGCCTACGTTTTGCTGGAAGGCCACAAGATGCATCACAATCGAAAGCCCTTCTGTAGCTCCTGTGACGATCGCCACATGTTTTTTACCCAATCCTTCCGGAGGAATCCCCGATTTTCCCTTCAAACGATAGGTCAGAGTCCAGAATCGGCCGATCAAATCTCGAAGCTCTTCCAAACCTGCAGAGGGACCATAATAAATTTCCTTCTCGGGAAAAATATCGAGGATCTGGCCCTGATCGCTGCGGATAAATTCGGGATTTTGTTGTGCTATGACCTTTGCTTTTGCTGCGATCGCGGGAATTATCGGTTCGGAGGAGATTGTCTGCTGGATGCCATCAGGCATAGTAGAGAGGGCGATCTCTAGGAGGGGTGTTTTTTGCTGAGTTGTATTCATGACTATTCTCCTGATTTATGACCCTTTATCATTTACGAATTGAGAGACAGGTTGGGCCGGACACTGGCTCGATTATATTATTAAATAATTCAGGTCACTTTGTTTCAGTAAGAGAGGCGATCACGTCTCTCAAGTCTTGCATGGTAAAACCGTATCGTCTTCTCAACCGTCCGAGTGACTCATCCATGGAGACGTTGTGTGGGAGGCCGAGTTTGCTGGCGATCTCCCGGGCTGATATTCCTGTCTGTCTCCCTATCTCATAGAGGGTCATCCGGCCTGTGATCAAGATTCCGGATTGGTCCTCGGATAATCTTCCCCTTGTCAGTTTTGGCTCTTCCTCGTGTTCCTCTTTTTTTTCTTCTAAGTATAGAGGGCTTGTTTGTATTTCTTCCTTTGGAACAGGTGCTTCTTGTGGTAAAGATGTTTCCTCTGGAACAAGTGTTTCCTTTGGAGTAGCGGGTGTTCTTTGGAGCAGCATCATTATGGCCTCTCTAGCTTCGAGCAGAGAAAATCCGTATCTTTTCCTTAAAAGACCAAGAGTTTCTTCAGGAGAGGTCTTTGGCGGAAGGCCCAATTTTTCGGCGAGCGTTTTAGGGGGAATGCCTGTGAATTTTTCAACCCCGGCAAGCGTCATGTTACCTGTGATAGTAAGGTACCCCTGGCGGTCATAGATGAATTCCTCAGGTGATAACCGGCCTTGTGATATGGTGCCAGCACGCCTTCCGTAGTTTTCGTAAATAAGGGAATGTTTTGGCATGAGGGCCCAGAACACAATAACAACAAGGACCGATACAATGACAGTGAAGGCAATTGATGTTCTCCATCTTTTTTTGAAAAGAGTTTGAGTTTTACCTCTGATCCAACTCCATGCGAGCATGAGATGAAAAATTATTAAGATAATAAAGGCTACAGAGAGATAAAGATGGATGTCTCCCCATTGATGGCGGTGTAGACCAAGGAAATATTTCTCGCTCTCTCTGACCGTAGGCCCTTCGCCGAGAAAAAATCCCATGAGAATACCAATGAAGGCGATACCGAACATACAGATAAAAAGGAGGGTGTCTACAAGATATTGCCAGTCTGATTTTTTCATTGGATCTCCTTTCCGGCGCCTGCCTTGATGAAATTCTCTGCGTATTCGTCGGCAAACATCCTGAGGGCTTTATCGCCAGTACAGTGACAGGGCCCGATCTTCTGAATTTTGAGGGCGTTCAGCATATCGATGACTTCCTGAATTTCATCCGTTTGGAAGCCGGCAAGATGGAATCCCCCTAAGACCAAATGGATGTTTTCCCCGAACATATCCCTGACTTTGGGAAGAATGTTGATCAGACGCGGATGGGCACA
>WTAW01000205.1 GCA_013139435.1 Candidatus Aminicenantota bacterium
GGAAAAAGAATCTGAGAAGGCGAAGACATCCGAGGAGAAAAAAGTCGTCGAAAAAAAATACGAAAGCCAGATCACCGAGGTGAAGCAGAAACACAAGACAGAGAAGACCTTGATCAAGCAGAGACACGAGAAAGAGGAGAAAAAGGCCAAAGAAGTTAAATCAAAAACGAAGAAAACCGAAAAGAAAGAAGTGAAAGAAACTGAACAATCAAAGGTAAAAAAGAATAAAAAAATAGATAAAGAGGGCTCCAAAGAGTCAAAAACAGGAAAGACCAAAAAGATATGAGATTCGCGCGCTATAAGCAGATTGATGAACATGCCCGTTGTAATCGATCTCAGACGGCCTGACAGTCATCTCTGTTTCGAACTTTTTGTAGATCATTGCGGTTCCCTTCTTGCTTAGATTATTCACGAGGAATCAGTATTTTATTTGAATGGTCTAAACTGAAGATTTTTATGAAAATAAGAATCTGACTCACCAGTATAACACATCCTCCTGCGGTGGTCCGGAGAGATGGGATCTCATTGAGGAAAAGAAAGGCAAATAGAATTCCATAAACCGGTTCAAGAGAGCTGATAATGCTAGCTGTTTGGGCCTTGATGTGTCTCATGCCTTTGATGAAGAGAGTATGTGAACCCGCAGTGCACACGGTTCCTAGAATGATAAGTAAGAGAATATCTCTGCTGGATAGTGAGGGCTTCAATAAGAAGAGGAAGGGACAAAGGAAGATCGTGGCAAAAAAATCTTGGAAGAATGCAATGCTCAAAGGAGAGAGCTTCTGTGTGAGTTTTCTGTTGAAAATAGTAAGGATTGCAAAGGTAAAACCCGCTAAGAGACCCCAGAGCACACCTCTGAAAGTGGCATTGTGGATGTGAAAGTTTGGGATGATCAGCAAAACGCCAAAAAGACACAGCAATGAAAAAAGCACGTTTATTTTAACCAGTCTCTCCTTGAAAAAAAGCGGCTCAAGAAAAGTCGTAAACACAGGGAATGTCGAATAAGAAAGCAAGCCTATCGCAACACTCGAGACTTGAATCGATTGAAAAAATGACACCCAATGAACGGATAGCATAAATCCGAGAAAAAGAAGAATGAGATAGGTTTTGGAGGGTGTTATGGCAAACCCTTGGCGCGAGATAAGGAGGATGAGAGCCAGTGCCAGGCTCGCAAAGAAAACGCGTCCCAGCACGATGAAAAGAGGGGAGAAAGGAAGCCATTTACCGAAGAGTCCGGCCAATCCGAACAGCAGAACTGCCGAATGAATGTCTATAAGCCCAGTCTTTTTGCTCATCTATAAAAACATATACTAGTCGCCCTTCCATAGCAACTCCTTTTCAGGGAACGGAGCATTTCCAAAACCGTGATGGATGACATTTAGAATGATCAGATTATATGGTTTCGAAAACACGCTCAGTTTCCCCAGCGAGGAAAATTCGCTCGGATCCGGGCTTCCCTCACATCTCCCTTAAGGAGATGTACCATGCCCGTCCAGCCCTTCTCGCGGTTTTCTCAACCACACAATCTGATCACTTAATAATGTTATCAAGAATTCACTACATCACGGTTTAGGAAATGCTCCCTTGATAGAAAATAATTTTTGTTTTCCTCAAGAAATGTGCTATTATAAGGTTTACAGAAAGGGACTTTGAGTCTTTACCCCATATCAATCGCCCGATTACGTAAACGGATTAGTTTAGGATCACAATGAGCTATTTAATTTACGCACGAAAATACAGGCCTATGACCTTTGAGGAAATGATCGGTCAGAAGCCTGTCGTTCAAACATTGAAAAACGCTGTCCAGAATAACAGGGTCTCGCAGGCCTACATATTTTCCGGCATGAGAGGAGTGGGGAAGACAACTGCGGCCCGGATTCTGGCAAAGGCACTCAATTGCCAGGACGGACCGACGCCTACACCATGCAATAAATGCGAGTTCTGTACAGGGATCAATGAGGATCGTTCGGTCGACGTGCTCGAGATCGACGGCGCTTCCAACCGTGGGATCGATGAGGTCCGATCCCTCCGTGAAGGAGTGAAGTATAAACCCCTCCACAGCCGCTACAAGGTTATCATTATCGACGAAGTCCATATGCTCACACGCGAAGCTTTTAATGCGCTTTTGAAGACCCTGGAGGAGCCACCCTCCCATACAGTCTTCATATTTGCCACAACAGAATTTCACAAAGTTCCTGCCACGATCATCTCTCGATGTCAGCACTTCGAATTCAAGAAGATCTCCCAGAAGGAGCTCATCAATCATCTTTTAGATATAGCAAAAAAGGAAAATATCACTCTTTCGCCCTTTGGCTTAAATCTGATCGCTGAAGCGGCGGATGGCAGTCTCAGGGACGTCCTGAGCCTTCTTGACCAGGCTGTGGCTTTCTCAGGGGATGTTATCAATGATGAGGATCTGAAAGAGATTTTGGGAACCATAAGCCATAATGTTCTTCTCCAGTTCTCCACAGCCATTCTTGAGGAAAATTCGGATAAGGTCTTTGCCCTGGTCGAAGAGATAATAGAGAACGGATTTGACCTTCGTTTTTTCTACAAAGAGCTCATCCAGCATTTTAGGAACCTGTTGCTCGTACGCACGGTTGAAGATTCTCAAGACTTGCTTCCCTTTGCCAAGGAAGATATGGAAAATCTAAAAAAAGTAGCAGAGAAATCCTCTGTTGAAGAGCTTTTGCGATACCTTGTCGCTCTTCAGGACGGGGAGCAAGGACTAAAGTTTTCTTCTCATGCAAGGATCTATCTGGAAGCTCAATTAGTAAAATTGTGTCACTACAAAAAGATCGTCCCCTTGAAGAGTATCCTCAAGGATATCCAAGATATCAAAAAAGAGTTAAAAAGATCTTTACAAAGTTCCAGAACACCCAATTATCAACATTCGAATTACTCTGCGAATAACAGGATGGAACCTCCTATTGATCGTGTGCCAAGTCAAGATATCGTCCCTCAAGATCCTCCGCCAAAACCAGATAAAAAGGAGCCAGAGGCGATCCAAAAAGATATCAAGAAGGACGCACCGTCAGAGAAAGTGGAAAAAAGCAAGACAAAGGAAAGAGAGGTCGATATCGCGTTGAAGGACCCAACGGTCAGAAATTTTATGGAAACCTTTAAAGCACAGATCCTTTCTGTGGAACAAATAAAGAAGACGAAAAAGTAAGAGGAGAGGATAAATGAAAGGCGTAGGAAACTTACAAAAAATGCTCAAACAGGCCAAAGACATGCAGGATAAGCTCCAGAGGGAAACAGCAGAGATGAGAGTCGAAGGGTCGAGCGGTGGGGGAATGATCACAGTCATGCTTGATGGGAATAAAAATTTGATTAGCTGCACGATCGATTCTGAAGTCGTGAATAAGGATGATGTGGAGATGCTGCAGGATTTGATCATTGCGGCATTTAATGATGCCACAGCCAAAGTCGAGGAAGCCCTTCAGGAGAAATTGGGAGCAATGGGAGCAGGACTCAAAATTCCAGGACTCTTTTGATGTTCGCACAAGATCATCCTCTGAACCGGCTCATAGATGAGATCAAGAAAATCCCGGGTATCGGGGCAAAATCCGCCCAAAGGATCGCGCTCCACTTCATCGGTCTTCCTCAGGAGGATGCAGATAGACTGACGGAAGCTATCCAGGATGCCAAAAAGAAGATCTTCTACTGTTCCATCTGCAACAGCCTCACTCATGTGGATCCCTGTGATTATTGTACGGATAACGGATTCAGTGATGAATTTTTATGTATTGTCGAAGAACCTTTCAACATCATATCGATAGAAAAGACCGGGATATACAAAGGGAAATACCATGTTCTTTTGGGTGCGCTCTCTCCACTGAAGGGGATCGGTCCCGATGAGTTGAAACTGGACAGACTCATCGATAGGATCAAAAATGGGAATTTTGAAGAGATCATCATCGCCACAAATCCCACTGTGGAGGGAGAGGCGACCGCTCATTATATTGTAAAAATACTCAAAGACTTTCAAGTCAAACTGACGAGGTTGGCCATGGGGCTTCCTGTCGGTTCTGACATCGATTTTGCCGATCAGGTCACCATCAAAAAATCGTTGGAAGGCAGAACAGAAATAATAGAAAAATAACACATATAGCTTTTTGAGGAGATAGAGCCATGACAAAAATATTTGAATCCATTGAAGGCAACACAGCTGCCACGCATGTGGCGTATGCTTTTAGCGAGGTTGCAGCCATCTATCCAATCACCCCATCTTCATCTATGGGAGAGCTTGCAGATGCCTGGGCAGTCCAGGAAAGAAAGAATATCTTTGGACAAACTCTTGAAGTGATCGAGATGCAGTCAGAAGCCGGCGCAGCCGGTGCCGTCCATGGATGCCTGTCTGCAGGCGCTTTAACAACAACGTTTACCGCTTCCCAAGGACTTATGCTTATGCTTCCCAACATGCACAAGATAGCCGGAGAGTTGCTTCCTACAGTGTTTCACGTGTCGGCACGATCTCTGGCCTGTCAATCGTTATCCATTTTTGGCGATCATTCGGATGTGATGTCAGCAAGGAACACGGGATATGCGCTCATCGCTTCTGGCTCTGTTCAGGAGACCATGGATTTGGCTGTTGTTGCTCATCTGGCAGCATTGAAATCAAAAGTTCCGTTTCTCCACTTCTTTGACGGGTTCCGGACATCCAATGAGGTTCAAAAAGTGGAAATAATCCCCTATGAACTCATGGCTGAATTGCTAGAGATGCAGTATGTGAGAGAATTCCGGGGGCGCGCCATGAATCCGGAAAGACCGAAGATCAAAGTGGGCGCGCAGAATCCTGACGTCTACTTCCAAGGCAGAGAAACAGTGAACAAATTCTATGATGTTACTCCTGCAATCGTACAGGAATACATGGATAAACTAGCGACCAAGATCGGGCGACAGTATAAGATTTTTGATTATATCGGTGCGCCTGATGCAGAAAAGATCATCATTTCCATGGGATCCTCCACAGAAACGATCGAAGAAGCTGTGGCTTATCTAACAGAACGTGGAGAAAAAGTGGGCGCTATAAAGGTAAGGCTCTATCGTCCATTCTCTGCAGAAGCTCTTATGGCGGCTATTCCTGAAACGGTGAAAAAGATCGCGGTCCTCGATAGGACCAAAGAGCCGGGTGCTCTGGGTGAGCCCCTTTATCTCGATGTCGTTGTCACACTGGTTGGAAAAGATAAAAAAATAATCGGTGGGCGGTATGGATTATCCTCAAAGGAATTTACGCCGAGTATGGTGAAGGCCGTATACGACCATCTAGATGGAGAAGGATTTCATGGGTTCACGGTGGGTATCGAGGATGATGTGACTGGCACATCTATCGCAATCAAAGAGGAGATCGAGGCTGAGCCCAAAGGGGCCATCCGTTGTAAATTCTGGGGCTATGGATCCGATGGAACAGTGAGTGCCAACAAAAATTCCATTAAGATCATCGGTGATAGTACGGATATGTTCTGTCAAGGATATTTCCAGTACGACTCAAAAAAATCGGGGGGAGTCACGATATCTCACCTGAGATTCGGTAAAGACAAGATCCAGTCGCAATATCTGCTTAATACCGTGGACTT
>WTAW01000431.1 GCA_013139435.1 Candidatus Aminicenantota bacterium
TCGGAAAACTGGCCACCTCCCTGAAAAAAACTATACAGCCAGATCAAGCGAGGGAAATTATCCGGCAGCGGCTCGAACAGCGAGAAGATGATTTTACTGAACTCGTAAAAAAATGCATCTATGAACAGCCCGCAAGCCCTTATTTAAAACTTCTCAATCATGCCAGCTGTGAATATGAAGATTTCAAGCACTTAGTACATAAAGAAGGATTAGAAGATGCACTCCATACCTTATTCCGCCAGGGGGTGTATCTCACCTCAAAGGAATTCCGCGGAGATTGCGAAATAATCCGGGGAAATACCAGGTTTGTTATCTTCCCCCAACAGCTTCGGAATCCTTTTGCCAAACGTCACGTTCCCATAAGAAGCAGCGGGAGCCGAAGTCATGGAACACAGATCGTGAGGAGCCTGGATTTTGTACTCGACAACACATTCTCTCTAGTGGTGTATTTGGACGCCAGAAAAAGCTTTGGCCAAGAACATATCGCCAGAAAGAACGGTACCAGAAAAAACAACTTGACCGAATTGGCGACCTGGTCAGTACCTGGTGGTGTTATCCTGTCAAGTCTTATCAAATTCACCTGGGCCGGATCGCCCCCTTCGCGCTGGTTTTCTCAGCTCGATACCAGAGCACAAGAGTTAAGCTTCCGGTATCACTTAAGCTCTCGAGTATTGGAACTGGGCGGACTTCTTGCCGGGATTCCCATTCCTCGCCCCGAATATGTCTCGCTCGAGAATCCTCTTCCCATAATCCAATGGATGAGAAACTGTCTCCAGGAGGGCCGGATTCCTCATCTGTTTACTTTTGCCAGCTCAGCTGTACGTTTGGCACAATATGCACTCGATTCCAATATCGACCTCGAAGGGGCACAGATCACCATGTCAGGAGAGCCAACCACACCCGCACGTTTAGAGTCTATCAAACGCAGCGGAGTGGATGCCCTGCCAGCTATGGGCAGTGTGGAAGTCGGCCATGTAGGAGATGGATGTTTAATACCCGAAGCAGCCGATGATATGCACCTTTTCAAAGACCTCCATGCTGTTATTCAACCAGGTGATTTTAATTCCGATCCTAATTTAAGACCACACGCACTGTTATTTTCATGCCTCCGACTATCGTCTCCTTTGATCCTACTCAACGTTTCTATAGGAGATCAGGCTCTACTGAAGAACAGGTCATGTGGATGCCCTCTGGGAAGCCTGGGTTTGGATACTCATATACAGAAGGTTCGGAGCTTTGAGAAGCTCACAAGCGGGGGTATGGCGTTTCTGGACACAGAGATCATTCATGTGATCGAAGATGAGCTGCCGAAAATGTTTGGGGGAGGGCCGACCGATTACCAGTTATTGGAGGATGAACGTGACGATGGGAAGCCTCAATTGCGATTGGTCATTCATCCCCGTGTTGGGTTTGTAGATGTGGATAAGGTCAAAGAGACATTCCTGCAAAAGATCGCATCGGGCTCTGGTGCCGAAAAACTGACCTCTCTTGTGTGGCGGGACACAGACATGATTACTGTGGAAAGAGGTACGCCCAAAACGACGTCCACTGGAAAAATTCAACACCTGCACATCGAGAGAGAGCAAAAAAAATAACTTCGTCTGGATTATTCACGAGTTGAGGTTGTTGTAGATGCTAGGCGTCGGCCCATGAAGTTGTGGTCGTCCACCACGAATGGGCCGCAACGAAGCAGATACAGTGAGATCAGCTCGCCCGAAGGGTAAAAAATGTCGATTATGATAAATAGGGACAGTGATAACGGTATTTTTTAGAATGGTTTGCAGAAAAAATAAAGTAAACAGTTAATCTTGTTTGAGTAGGTATATCGACATTTATTATGAATAATTCAGATTAGATAGGGGGGGTGATCTCACCAAATAGTACCCCCTCAAACAATCCGAAGCCCATCGCCCATTCAAAGATCACAAAAACTGCCGCCGAGACTATCACTGCTGTCAAAAGGGCTTTAATCCAGCTTGCTTTTCCTTCAATCTTTAAAAACGCCAATGTAAACAGAGCAATACTGATGGGGAATCCGAACAGAAAAATGAAGAGGAAAAAGCCAAAGATCCAACATATAATAATCAGAAGTTTTTTCGCTGAAACCTTCTCTTTTTTCTTCAGCGAAGATTCTTGAACTTTTAAGTCCTTTGTCCAATCGACATTCATTTTTTCTACGATCGAAACAGGATGGATCTCATTGACAAGAACAGCTAAAACCAACACCAGAGTTGAAAATCCCACCAGAAGAGGGATCAGCCTGGCGTCATGTTCATAGCTGAAAGACGTCACAATGAAAAACAGAACGAATAGAAGAATAAGAGCCGTAAATGCTAGCCTTCCTCGATCTGCCTTCATGAGCTATTATTCCTGACAGTAATTTTCTTCTTTACAAAGGGAAAAATAAACACAAACAAAAAAAGGACTAAAAGAAACAGGGTTATGGGGCGTTCTAGAAAGATCCTGAAACTTCCGTACGACATCATCAGAGATTGATGAAACGAG
>WTAW01000443.1 GCA_013139435.1 Candidatus Aminicenantota bacterium
AATATTCTCTTAATTCAGAATATCCACTCTGTTAATAAGGCAGCCATGAACATCAGGCATGATGCCAAAACTGATTGCGAGACGGTAGGCTTTGGGAAACTGCGGGTCTCAAAATCCACCTTCTTCATCAGCAGGTAGATCAGGATACCATTGGCCACACTTTCCCAGAGAAAAAAACTGAGCAGTCGTTCGAATCCCAGCGAGATCAGATTTTGTGAAGGAAACAAAGCCTCCATCATGATCAGAAACGTCACAAATAACAATCGCCATGACAAAACAAGCCAACCAAGGATGAGGTGTCGCTGATGGACTCTTTGCCTTATGAAAAAAAACAGAACAAAAACAGCCAGTGATTCACAAATAATAGCGATGGCAGGATTAAAAGCATCAAGAGGACTGGTGCCCGGGAGCAGAATATTCGACAATTTGATCGTGGCCGCTACAACGGAGGTTGAGAGGATCACACTCAAATTGTTTGAAGCCTTGTAAGCTTTTAGCATAAAAACTAAGCCTACTGGAAACATCACAAAACCTGCAAGGCCAGGAATCCGAAGCAGGTGAAGGATGTGGCCCAGTGTAGCCTCTGCTAAACCCCACATTGAGCCCCAGAAAAGAGCGATGATAATACCCTGAGTCTTTAGGTTTTTTGAATAAAGCTCTCGAACATGTGACATTTTATTCGCTCCTGATCTCAATCGCACGATCATATACACAAACGTCTTAATCTGACGATATCATACGGTGAAACATGGAGTCAAGGTTTAGAAGGCGCCTTGGTGATTGCTACACAACAGATAATGTATACATGGGAATGCGGAGACGGAGGAGATGCGGTATATGTTAGGCAATATAAATTTTTTATCAAAAGAATATCAATTTCGTAAAATAAAATATTATTAATTTTTTATGGTAGTTCCGCTCTTTCCTTTTATTGAGGAATTCGCAGAAAATAATGACGCAATGATGCTTTTTTCCCCGCCATTTTCCAAAAAACTTATCCCTGCTTCTATTTTCGGTTTCATACTGCCCTCTTTGAAATGTCCTTCAGCAAGATACTTTTTTGCTTCACCCAGGCTCATTGTATCTATCCACTTCTGTTTTGGGGAATTATAATTCAATGCAACCCTCTCTATATCAGTGAGGATAAGTAAAATATTTGCATTTATGTCAACTGCTAGACGACACGCAGATAAATCTTTATCAATCACAGCCTCAACTCCAATTATTTCCCTACCTTTATTTATGACAGGGATTCCTCCACCTCCGGCTGTTACAACGATGTATCCTTCATCAACATTTTTTTTAATGACCTCTTTCTCAACGATCCCAATCGGTCGAGGAGAGGGGACGACTCTCCTCCATCTTTTGTTACTATCTTCTTTCATCACAAAAGAAGTTCTTTTTTTTAAAAACTCTGCTTCTTTTCGGTTATGAAATGGGCCTATCGGCTTTGTTGGATTCATAAAGGCAGGATCATCCGTATCAACTAAAACCTGAGTAATTAAAGTAATGACAGGAAGATCAATGTTATTTCTCACCAACTCATTTTTGATCTCCTGTTGAATAAAATATCCAATTAATCCTTGTGATTCCGCCGAGCAAGCATCGAGAGGCATGGGGGGAACGACTTCACCAGCTAAGCTATTTTGAATATAAAGATTACCCACCTGGGGGCCATTTCCATGAGTTATAATTACTTTATACCCATCTTGAATAAGTTTTATAATTTCGACAACTGCCTTTTTTACATTGTTGATCTGCTCGTAGTAAGTCCCCTTTTCATGCGCTTGCAATATGGCATTTCCACCGAGTGCTAAAACAATAGTTTTATTTTTCATTTAGTTGACACCATAACCTTATTCTCACCATCAATTTCTTCTAAACGTACCAATACATCACTCTCTATACCTGCAGATATCTTTTTTCCGACATAATTTGGTTGAATAGGGATTTCTCTGGATCCTCGATCAATCAATACAGCAAGCTGAATAGACTTAGGTCTTCCTGAATCTATCAATACATCAATTGCCGCGCGGATTGTTCTTCCTGTGAAAATCACATCATCCACAAGTATTACATTTTTATCGGTAACATCAAATCTAATTTCATCTTTTCCTATATATTTGTACGCCTTCAGGTAGACATCATCTCTGTAGAATGTAATATCAATGGCCGATGTGGGGACACTTTTCCCATCTGTAGATTCTATTTTTTGAGCGATTTTCTTGGCTAATATATCCCCTCTCTTCCTAATACCTATAATGATAAGACTCGAGAGATCGTTGTTTCTTTCTAAGATCTCGCTGCATATCCGGGATATTATCCTTTCTATTTCATTTTCACTGAGAATTTGTTTTTTCATGATTTTAAAGTCTTTCCTATTTTATATAATTTTTCCAAACCGTCTCTGCCGCTAAGGAGAAAACACTGGGGCTTACAGAATCCGCATAAATGCAATGATCGCCAGGCATAAAAGGAGTGTCGCAGGAGAGAGAAGATATCCCAATTTTTTACCTGGGTACACATTTTCCCATTTGGCTTCTAAGGCTTTTATCTTCTCCCCGGCAAAAAATCCAAGTGGAACAGAGATTGAGGAGAGAATTACGGCTAAAGGAGCATAATAGAGGGATAAGGGGTAACCAGTTCCCGGAAAGACGCACGCTGGTATTCCGGTTGCATATTTCACAAGAGGAAATAGATTCACTGCTAATAAAGCTGCCACACCTCCAAAGAGAGCTTTCCCTGCAATCCTTTGCTTTAATTTATCACTGAATATCAATATCAAAATCAGAAATGCCAATCCTTCCATAAAGAAAGCAAAAATCGGATTGGATATTGCTCCATGTCTTATAGGTAGAGAAAGTAGCATCGCATCGAATAATTTGACCATACTCGCTATACAGACGATCAAAGTGACGCCGAGAATACTCCGAGTGAGAATCCAACTGCCCGCGATGAAAAAAAGAGCAACTGCTGTCATTACTGTACCAGAATACGAAGAGGCGCAAGTTCGAAGCCCCATCCCTAATGCAGCCTCGGAAAATCCCCACACGGCTCCGAACATGATAGCTATGCCTAAAAAAGCTTTGGAACTGTTTCTGTCCATTCTCTTCTCCTTACTCTTTAAATTTATCTCTCCAATTGGAGAGCAGTCTTAATCCCCTATTAAAACTCATTTCCTCTTATGTCTACACAATTGTGTGGCATAAGAGAGGCTTTAGTTTTTTTTAAGGGCATTCACGATCCTTTCTGGTGTCAGAGGTAAATCGAAAATCCTTACGCCCAGAGCATCATACACTGCGTTTGCGATTGCAGCTGGGATGGAAGTCATGGATGGCTCTCCAATTCCCTTCGCACCAAAAGGTCCTATTCCGCCTCCTGATTCCAGCATGACTTTATCAACATCCACAACATCAAGAGATGTAGGAACAAGATACTCAGAATATGACGGGGTTAGAGTGACTCCCTTTTCAAAAATCACATCCTCCATAATTGCATATCCCACTCCCTGGATCGTACCTCCCTCAAGATGGCCTTCTGCACTAAGGCGATTGATAGTCCTGCCTACGTCGTAGCTGGCAATCAGTTTGAGTATCTTAATCTTTCCTGTTTCGGTATCGATAGACACCTCTGCACCATGTGTCCCAAAGGTGAAATCAGGAAAGACCTGGCCTTGGCCTGTCTTAAAGTCGATTAGCTCCCTGAACGGAGCATTGAACTGTGCCACATTATAAAGGGGAATCCCATCAGAAGCACAAGCTGTTATAACATCAGTTAATGGAATTGACGTGCTTGTTTCATCTATCATTACGACTTTCTTGTCAATAAGGTCGAGATTCTCGACCCTTTTTTCGAGAATCTCAGCAGCTTTTATTAAAAGGTTTTTCTTTATTTCGTTTGCTGCCTTCAATGTTGCATTACCAGACATATAGAGCTGTCGCGTAGCCGTAGTTGTTCCCGCCAAAGGAGTC
>WTAW01000188.1 GCA_013139435.1 Candidatus Aminicenantota bacterium
CCAATTCATCGATCCCTCCCACCTTATCGACGGCCAGGATCGCAGCCAGAAAAACGCCTACATAGATCAGGACCACATTGATGATGTTGGTGATCCCGGCGGCCCAAAACCCACCGATCAGAGTGATTCCCACAAAAACCACGGCCGTTACCAGCATCCCCGATTGGAACGTGAACACATCCGGGAGTAAGGACGAGAGGATGGCTCCACCCGCCACATACTGGAGAGACGTGATGACAATCTGGAGGAGGAGCTGTCCGATCACACCGACAATACGACCGGATACACTGTAGTGCCTTTCAAAAAATTCCGGAATGGTTGTGATCTCCAATGCCCGGTACCGGCGGGCCGCAATAAGTCCCACAAAAACGGCTCCGGCCGCCCAAGCCGCATTGTACCATCCCGCTGCAATCCCCGAGCTATAGGCCCGCTCAGCGACACCGATTGTCGAGGCGCCACCGATAGCCAGGCCGGTGAGAAGCGGAGCGGCGACCCAAAAAGGAAGGCCGCGCCCGGCCAAAAGATAACCGATCATCCCTCCCCTGCTCAGACGCCGCGTCAACCATGTGATGACGAAGAGCAGGACAATGTAAAGAATAACAATCGTTAGAGGAATCCAGTTCATAAGGATTTAAGCTTTATGCGGGCGTCCACAACCGCAGCGCCTTTCCCTTTGGGGAACACAAAGACAGGATTCAGGTCCATTTCATCGAGCTGGGGGAAATCTGTGCCAAGCTGAGAGAGCCGGATCAGCATATCGACCACAGCATCGATATCCACAGGCTTCTCTCCTCGAGTCCCTTTCAGTATGGGATATCCTTTGATCGACTGGATCATTTCGATGGCGTCTTCTTCAGAGAGAGGGGCCAGCCGGAACTCGACATCCTTGAGCACTTCCACAAAAACTCCGCCCAATCCGAACAAAACAGTGGGTTCAAGGCCCACATTCCCCTTTAAGCCTATAATCACTTCTTTACCGCCTGTAAGGTGTTCCTGTAGGATAAAACTTGGTTTGTGTTTGGCAAATTTTTTGGACATTTTTTTATGGACTAAAAGGAGTGCCGACTCGTCTTTAATTCCGAGGGCCACGCCCCCCACATCTGATTTATGGACAATGCTCTCGCTGTCAATCTTCAGAACCAGCGGATATCCAACTTCTTTTGCGGCTTTTGCCAGGTCTTTATCTTTTGTGACTTTCACGGTTTTGGCAGCCGGAATTCCATAGGCACTCAAGATATCATAGACATCCTGCTGAGAGAGGAACAACTCCTTTTTGTGTTTGCTTAAAATTGATTCGACTTTTTTCTTCTGTTTCCTGAATGTGACAAAAGTGGGAGTTGGTCTCTGTTGGATCTGTCCATACTGAGTCATGGAGGCGAGAGTTCTGGCCGCTGTTTCGGCAAAGTCATAGACGGGAATACCACTGGCTCTGATCAGGCGGATGACTTCCTGCCATTTTTCTATGGTCATTACCTGACAGACGATCGGTTTGTCTGAGGTTTTTCCCAATTCCCCTAGTTTTCTGGCAATCCCTTCACAATCCACAAACGGCGCAGTCACAAAAACAAGTAGGACGGAATCGATATTCGGGTCTTTGAGCAGAGCCTCGACCGTCCCGCCGTACTGCTCGGGTCCGGCTGTAGCCACCACATCTACAGGATTGGAGACAATGGCCTCCTGAAAGACAAGTTTTTTCAAAGTATTTTTTGTTCTTGCGCTTAACTTAGCCATCTTAAGTCCGGCGGATATACATTCATCCACAGCAATGATCGCAGGCCCACCGGTGTTCGTCACGATCACGACTCTGTCTCCAGCGGGAATTGGCTGGTTCGCAAAGGCCACGGCCGCATCGATCATGTCCTCCTGGTAGTTGAAACGGAGGACTCCCGCCTTTTTAAAAATCACTTCAGTGAGTGTATCCTGTTCCATCAAAGATCCCGTATGAGAGGCCACAGCGACAGCCCCTTCCGATGTCTTTCCGGTTTTCAGGGCAAGAATCGGCTTCTTCTGAGTCACACGGCTGGCAACTTCGAGAAAACCTGCAGGATCTTTGAGCGTTTCAATATGGGTCATGATGACGCGTGTGTCTTCATCCTGGCCGTAGTAATCGATGATCTCGTTCATGCTCACATCGGCTTCGTTCCCAAAACTCGAATACATCCGGATACCTTTCCCGATGCGGTAAAGATGCAACTTGAGAGTCTCACCCACACCGCCGCTTTGGGCAACAATAGAGATGTTGCCGGGAAACATGGGCACGAAGGTGAAATTGGCATACACGGAGACTTCGGGGTCGGAATTCTGGATCCCCTGGGAGTTCGGCCCATAGATGCGCATCCCGTATTTGTGGGCGATCTCTACGATCTGTTTTTCCAACTGTAACCCCTCTTCGCCCACTTCCTTAAAACCTGCTGTGTGGACGATGGCGAATTTCACGCCTTTTTTGCCGCAATCCTCAAGCACATAGGGAACGATAGTGTTCTTGATGGAAATATTCACGAGGTCGACCTCATCGGGAATCTCGCTAACTGAGGGGTAGGTTTTGAAGCTCTTTATGTATTTTGACTTCGGATTGACGGGGTAGATCGGACCTTTAAAGTTGTGGTCCAGCAGGTTTTGCATAACAATATGACCTATACTCAGAGGGTTGTTCGAAGCTCCGACAATAGCTACCGATTTGGGTCTAAACAACGCATCAAGCATTCTGACCTCCTTTTGTTTCTAATGCATATAAGGCTGCCCCAAAAGCACCCGTCAATTGGGGAAGAGGTGGGACATAGATATCCCTCCCGATCTTCTTCACAAACATCCTGACTAAAAAAGGATTATGGGCCACAACTCCCCCGCTCATCACAATGTTCCCGTCTAAGAGGTCCATCTCCATTGCTCTTTTTATCACCGACGTGAATATGCCTTTTACGATGTCTTCCACCGGGACATTCTCCCGGATCTTGGTCAGGATTTCGGTGGCGGAAAATACAGTGCAGTAGCTTCCTATTTCGATATCGTTTTGGGCCGATTCCGCAAGTCCATCAAGTCTTCCCATCTTGATGTGGAGACGATTGGCCATCTCTTCGAGGAATGCACCCGTTCCGGCTGCGCATTTACGATTCATTTTGAATCCGGTCCTCTTCCCAGATTCGTTAATCTTGATGATCTTGCTATCCTGGCCACCGATATCGATGAGTGTATGGGCGTGAGGGAAGTGAAAATAACTGCCTTTGGCATGACAACTGATCTCAGTTTTTGTCGCACGGACAAATGGCACATTCCGTCTTCCGTATCCGGTGCTCACCACAAAACACATGTCCGGAGATGCTCCTTTGATCTTATCCAGGGATCTCATGAATGTTTTTTCAGCAGCTCCTTCAAAGTTCGCACCTGAGGCAGTGACAGAATAGCCAAGGACTTCGGACTCTGGGTTTATAATGATGGTCTTGGTCGTAGACGCCCCCACATCAATGCCAACGAATAAACGTGTACTCATTTTTATAAAAATCCAAAGCCCCAAATTGTTCAGGTCTCAGGGAGTAAACTCAATAAATCTATTCTATCAATCTGGACTTTGGCACTCCAAAATTATCGCTATTTCGTTTCAAGTTGTTCGATAAAGGCCTCGATATTGGTCTTTGCCTGCTCCTCGGAATAACAGCGCAGGTCGTTCAGATCACCGTTGATCGTCAGTGTAGGCACATTCAAATTCTGCTCAAGCCGCTGGGGCATTCCGTAGCGGTTGTTGGAATTGGCAGGGCATGTTTTAGCGTCATGAAAGAGAACTCCATCGATATCATATTTCTGGACCATGTCTTCCACATATTTCTCTTTGAAGGTTTCATCACGGACAATGAAGATCTCTGTGTACGCACGGGCCATGCTCATGAAGGGATCTTTTGGATCGAAAGAGTCAAAAATCCAGCTGTTGCAGTACGTCGAGGCGATCACAGCTGTCTTGAGCTCGATGAAAAATTCTGCCAGGCTCCGCAGTTTTCCCCAGATGGGCATCCCCTCCCAGTAGATACGGAATTTTTCGTCCTCGACAGCGCCATCCTTGTTGGCCACTCTCTCCTCTAATTCTTTAAGGAGCACTTTGTAGTACTCAACCGCTGTCT
>WTAW01000229.1 GCA_013139435.1 Candidatus Aminicenantota bacterium
CTATGGGTATGCCGAGATCCCCGAAAGTGGGGCCGTCATATTCGGGAAAGTAGTGGTTGACAAAGCATATAAATGCTAAGGAAAGCTCGAGCCGGAGGAGCTCTGAGATTGTGAGATCATACCTTGCCGCGACAGCTTCTAAATACTCTTCCATCCAGTCCGGAAGCACCACTTGGAACTTTTTACTCATTTTAGACCTCCTGGCTTTCCAATTCGCCTCGATTATATCATAAAAATTCTTCCTTAACATTCAACGACAATTGTGAAGAATACGGAAGGATTCTCTATTCCGAAGAACGTTTTGAGTGAGGTCGTCGAACAATTGGGGGGAACTCTCGAGCTCGACTCGTGAATAATCCAGGCTGGGTTATTATCGTTGAGAGTTTCCGTTTCCTAAAATCAGGGGATTGTAAGCGACACGGGTGTATTCGGATGGAAGGTCATATGTTCCCTTGGGGGCCCTGTTTTCTTCAACAGTGATGACTTCTTCATGTGATTTTGTTTCAACGCCTTTGACTCGCATCGATATTTTTGTTAGAACCGGATAACCTTCAATTTTTTGGAATTCTTCTAAAAGGCCCTTTGTGAATGGGTTCATAGACAAAAGCACTGCATAAAATTTACGAAAAGTCTTTAGATTGATCCCGGTCTCTTTGGATGCCCATATTTCCATTGTCATGGGCATGTCCATTCCCATCATGGAGATGGAAATATCGGCCGAGAATTTTTGGCTCCTCCAGCCCTTGATCACTCTCGTTTCCTGTGTCTCTGTGACTGATGAGGATATCTTTATCACTTGGATGATCTGCTTGGCTTCTGGAGTCAAGTTTTCTTCGAGTTTTACGGGCAGGTCCATCTCAGAGTAGGTTTTGTCAACATGATTGAGGATAAACACTTTGTCTTTATCCAGCCGGATGATAATTGATGTGGCGCCTCCATCATCCTGCCGCATTTTGTTTTTTGAGATCCATGTTGTGCCATCATTTTTGCTTGATTTTTGGTTCGAACCGTTCATGACAGTTTCGGTTGTCTGCTTGGTTTTTTTCACCACATGATCTGCATTCACAGAGAGAGGAAGGAGGAAAACTGAAAGTAGGATAGATGTTATCACGAACTGGACGCTTCTGTATTTCATGGTGCTGGATTAGTGGCTGATTTATCCTGAATTATTCATAAAAAATGTCGATACTTATTATAAATGACGCAACATCAGAATGTTACTTTGTTTTTTCGGAATACTCATTTGGGCACTGCAATTCCTATGCGATGTTCATTTATAATCGACATTTTTTATGAATAATCCAGGTTAGCTCATTTTTCCTTCAAAATCAAATATATTTCTTTTTGTCCTGTGTTTTTACAATCTGGGCGAAATACAGATTGATCGCGAGAAGTATCACTAGGCATACAGCGATAATTATCCAGGTCACCCTCTCATTCATTGTCGCCCAAACACCTGCGCTGACTGGACTCTCATATGGAGTTTCCGTGTCGATCGGCGCCAAAACTTGCGTTTTTATGGATTCGTCCCAGCCGTATGGTGATCTTTCAAGAGTCTGGCCAAAGTATTTTTCCAGGATAAGATTTTCTTTATAGGCGATTAGAAAATTTTCCCTTTGGATCACCTTATCATCTGAGGAGAGAGCTCTCTCCAATCTTTTATCTCGTCGGAAAATGTGAACACGGATTTCGTGAAGGAAAGGAGCTACGCCTCCTGGGAAGATGCGCAGATACTCTGCGTAATCCTTGGTTTGCCAATTGCGCAGTATATCGCCAAATTCTTCCGCTCTATACTGATCGATATTCTTTAGTTCTTCTAGAGTCAGGCGCGAGTAAAAAATACCAATATCCAGGTCTCTGTGTTTAAACTTGAATTCGCTCATCGCTTCCTGGTTTTTCAAGCCGGAGAGAAAGGGGAGGACCTTTGTGTATTTTTTCACTCGTTGGGGAGTATTAGAGAGGCAAAGTCCCAAAAGGAGCAGATTTGCTGCCAACAGTACAGAAATGATCTTAATGGATTTGGGTTGAATCTTATCATAGGGTAATTTGGGCCTGACTCCCTTCCAGAGGAGGATTTGAAAAAGGCCGGAGGAGAGAGCATTGAGGCCCACATCCCGCAGGTCAAAATAGCGCCCGGGGACGATCCACTGGAGAATCTCGTCAAAGGTTCCGATGAGTGTTCCCAAAAGGAATGCTGCAAAATAAATGTTTTTATCGCCGATGTGGTGATGGAAAGCCCTAAATAGGAAAAATCCTAACAGGCCATATTGGATAAAATGAATGGCCTCTTCAGGATTGGCCCAGAGTTTGAGTGTGAAGTACACATAAATGGCCGAAATGAGTACAAGCCAGATGTAATTTGATATTGCGCGGATATTGAGACGAAAATAGAGAATATAGCCAAGAACAAGGAACGTGGCTGCTGTTGCAAAGAGCACAAAATATCCGAAAAACGAACGTCCAGCGAGGGTTGTGACCAAAGTTTGTATTTTCCGAGCTAATGGAACTGTAAAGAAAATGGCGAGCGCACAGAGGGTCACCCATAGCCAAGAAAGGGCAATTTTGTGAGTTTTTATGGATGTCATGTTCGATTGAATTTACCTGAACTATTCATAAAAAAATTTAAAAATTGTTTTGACATTTTGATAATTCCTTCATTATAATAGAATTAACCTGCTGGCTGGAGAGGAATCCTCCTTAGCCCCGCTTCCTTTTCCAAACCTTGGCGCCTCGACAGCCAGCGCTCCTTTTTTATACACATTTCGTCTATTCTTTCTCTCTGGTCCCCCCTATTATAATGTATTGCCGATTCGATGAAAAATTAACCATAATTTTTTCTGTGAGATCTCACACATTCCAAATATTTAACATTTCTCCCTCATCCCACGAATTGGTTTATAATATCATTGGT
>WTAW01000397.1 GCA_013139435.1 Candidatus Aminicenantota bacterium
TCAGATTCGGTGAAAATGTTTCAGTTGGTTGAGTTGTTAGGGTAAGGCCTGAAAATCCGGAAACATTTTTTATCCTTAGTGCCTACTCCATTAAAGGAGACTTTCGCTCAATATCGTATTTTACAGAAATAGAATGGAAACAGAGTAAAAAATGCCACTTTAACAACGGCAGAAGTCGTAATTCCGAATCATTCTTTGTTTCTGACATACATTGTGGTAGTGCCGGATTCATCCTGGAACCGCAGCTCAAATAATTTTGCATAGGATTTAATAAGCTGAGATAACTGTTTGAATCCATATGTGCGCGGATCGAAGCCCGGGTCAAGCTGATGCAAATAAAATCCCATGGTCGCCAGGTTGGCCCAGCCGTCCTCTTGTATGGCCATTTCAAAAGCTCCCTTGAGCAGAGGCAAAGGATCCAGCTTCCTGGATTTTTCCTCCTTAGCAGAGGTCTTTTTTGATGTCTTTTTTCCCCGGGAAGTCTCTTTAGGCAGAAGGTTTTCAGTATAAATAAAAACATTACAGCCATTAACAAAAGCTTTTGGGGTCAATTGTCTGCCAATTCCCATAACAAAAATGCCACTTTCCCGGATGCGAGTGGCCAGGCGGGTGTAATCACTATCGCTCGAAACTATGCAGAAACCGTCAACCAGTTTTCCATGTAGGATATCCATAGCATCGATGATCATGGCACTATCTGTGGCATTTTTGCCTACGGTGTAACGGAACTGCTGAATCGGCTGAATAGCAGCTGCATTCAATGTGTCTTTCCAACCCTGCATATTGGCGGTTGTCCAGTCTCCATATATCCGCCTGATAGTTAATTTCCCATATTTGCTGGTTTCTGTCAGTATCTTGCCTATGAGCATGGGCTGGGCATTGTCGCCATCTATGAGCAAAGCGATTTTTTTGGTTTCACTTTCTAATAATGTATCGACCATAATAATTCCTTTCTATTTTATTCGCTATTTCCCGCTCAGGTATTGTACTTCTCTTTTGTAATATTTCATACCCTTTTGGACAATATTTCAATTATACTAACATACACCTCAAGGTTTCATAGGGTGTTTTGCCTTTAAGGGGAGTGTCCGTTTTTCTGTGTAAACTCCCTTTTCCCAATCAAACATATTTTCCCAGACGATCTTCAAAAAAGATCATTAGTTGTGAGGAATTTTATAAACGTGCGCAGATCCGCAGACGCCGAGAAGGCGATGAGGGAATGACGCTTAAAATCTGAGCTGGAGCGAAAACATCTCCTCTGATTCTATCCCAGAAAGTACTTATTATTATGATGAGCCCTTTTTTCCTTTTGCCGCCAGGGTTTATCAAAAGGAATCGTAAGAGATAATCTTTTCGAGGGGCTTTCGTCCACGAAACTCTGGCACTTCACCCGGGTATCCCAGGGGAGTGAGAGCCAGCACTTTAACATGCTCGGGAACATCGAGCAAGGATTTGACTTCCTCTTCCTCGAAGGAACCGATCCAACATGTCCCCAGTCCCTCCTCTTGTGCCTGTAGGATCAAGTGCTCCAGAGCGATAGTGACATCCACTGGCCACGATTCCATGTAACGTCCCATGGCTCGATAACACTCGTCGGGAAAACCGCAAGCGACAATGATGAGCGGTGCATCAGCGATAAAGTCCTGTTGATTGGAAGCTTTGGCCAATCTTTTCTTTAGCTCAACATCCTGAACGACAACAAATTTCCACGGCTGGAGATTTTTCCCAGAAGGCGCAAGACGAGCGGCCTCAAGAACTCGAAGGATACTCTCTTCAGGAATGGGATCACTCTTGTATGCTCTGACACTCCGTCTCTCCCGGATGACATCCAATACACTCATCGGACCTCCTTTCCAAAGGTAAATATATTTTACACAAATTCAATCCTTAGGTAGTCAAGAATCTTTTCTGCCGGACGTGTAAACGTCAATGAGTTTCCTGTATTTTTCAGCATCGGCCGCTTTTCCTCTTTTTGCAAATCCGTTCATCAACACCCGGCTCTTCTTGACGATCTCTGTCTGGACAAGGCCTCTCTGATGGGAGGACAGGTCCATAGACAGGGCTTTTTCCAACGCTTTGATCCGGAACCTGTCCATTCCCCAGTATCTTTGGGATAACTGGTCCTCATGTCCTCCTCTCTTGACGATCAGTGAGCGTGTCAAAAAATAGACAGGATACCGGTGCGCCAGTCGGATCCCAAAATCATAATCCTCACAGACAGGAAGATCTTCATCGAATGAGCCGATCTTTTCGAAAACCTCTCTCCGAAAAAGGGCGGAGGAGAGACTGATAAGACAGAGGGGCAAAACCTTGTCAAAGATCCAACCGGAATATTTCTGGTGTCTTTTCTTTGGATTCACAAAGATCCCGTGCCTGATCCATGTCTCTTCCGTATAACACATCATTGCGCGGGAAACGGTGTTCATCAAACTCATCTGAACTCCGATCTTGTCCCTTTTCCAAAGATCGTCAGAATCCAGAAAAGCGATAAAGTCTCCCCTGGCACGCTGCAGACCCACATTCCTTGCTGCACTCACTCCCCTGTTCTCCTGATAGAAATACCGAATGTCACAAGCAAAGGATTGGACAACTTCCCCGGTCTCATCCGTCGATCCATCATCAACAACGATGATCTCAAAAGGCCGCGTAGTGTCCGACTCTCGAAAATAATCCTGGTCCAGAACAGATTGGACCGCTTCTTTTAAAAACCTGTCCCTGTTAAATGTAGGAATGATGACAGTAATCATGAAGAGGGTTTATTGATAATAGTATCTTTGGACACATCAAAGGGAATCTCCAGCCTTTCCCATACCGTGTGGATCTCGATCATCCCGGAAAACTTGCAGGGGGCTGTGTCCTGTTGCAAAAAGGCATACACGTCCTTTCCCACCTCAAAAAAATTCAATAACATGGGGAGTTGGAACGTTTTCTCGCCATGGGCGGGAATGCTTTTGTCCCCACCGATGCTACCACCACCGATGGAAAAATTCCCCACCTTGATCCTGTAGCTGACTCTCTGGACGAGGAGTTCGAACTCATTCATGTTTTTCAATTTTATCTCAAGATTCAGATCCGAGCCACCGATCGTGAGCATGTTGATGTTGAGTGCAACAAGGTCGACCTGGGGATCGCTGTAGATCGGGAACTCTCCGGAGAAGGAAAACGGGAGACGCCCCCGTTCCTTTTTATCATCGGCAAATGCCAGTTCACCCATGATATAACACAGAGCTTTTCCCTTGGCCTGAATCCCGGGGACTGTCCGAAACAGATGCTTATACGTGACCTTGACAGGCAAGGCTATGAGAGTCTCCTCGGAAGGATTGAGTCTGAGTCTTGAATCCAGGGAAGTCTGCAAACGGAGGTACTCCGTCTGATCAACCACGAAACGGTAGGAGTAACCGGATAGATAGTAGGCTTTTGAGGAGGAATTTTTTATTTTGACATAGAACACAAGGTTCAATCCTGTATGGTCCAGATCCTGAACCTGTCGTTCTCTCAACAAGATCTTGATATCATCTTTCAAGGACAAAGAAAAGGTGCCAATAGGAAGGAAGCCGAGCAGCAAAAGCAGGATACACAATCGTCTCATCTCTTAAATCTCCTAACCTGAATAATCCAGGCTAACTTATGAGCTAATAAGAATACACTAATCTCTTTGAAACGACAACCCTACTGCCTCCGGAGGTGGTCCTAAATCCGTGATGAGACTCAGACATACTAACCGGATTATGTGTCCAAATTGTGTGGTGGAGAAAACCGTGAGAAGGGCTGGACGGACATGGTTCCTTGATAGGAGGAGGGTTTGAAGTTTTTGAGATGCTCGTATATCATCCCTTTAACATGAATCCCCCAAAAAGGAGAGTCTTATGAGAAAAAACGCCGTTTTCCTTTCCCTCTGTGTATTGGTTTTATTCCTGTGCTGTGTTTTATACGAATGCAGCCCCGAACAAAAGATCATCGAGCGACAGACAATCCAGATCGGAGAGAGCGATATCCAAGAGAAAAATGTTGTCCTCTACAAAACGAGTGAGTTTCGGGGCCATGAGAGAACTTATCTCACAACGGATCTCTCAGGAATCGAAAAACCAGTATCCACCGATGAATTCATACAATATTTCCACACTCCTCCTGTCCGTCAGCACAGAACCAGCACATGTTGGTGTTTCGCCACTACATCCTTTTTTGAATCTGAACTGAAGAGACTGGGGAGAGGAGAATTCAAGCTCTCTGAACTGTATACGGTGTACTGGGAATTCCTCGAAAAAGCCAGGGGTTTTATTCAGAGAAAGGGAGACCAGCTCTTCACGGCAGGATCTGAACACAATGCTGTGA
>WTAW01000248.1 GCA_013139435.1 Candidatus Aminicenantota bacterium
AAAAATCGCTCCACTGTCATCTCGACCAATTGCACAAAGGCGGCTATGACCACGATGAACACAATATAGCGGAAATGCTCGAGGCCAAAGGGAAGCAATATTTTATAGTAGATCCAATTATTGAGAACTGTGGTAGAGGCCATGACAAAAACCACAGCAGCACCCATGCCCATGGCTGATCTCCTCTCTTTCGAGATCGATAGGAATGGACATAGCCCCAGAAAATTGGTCAACAGGATATTATTGGTGAAGATGGCGGCAAAAAACAGTGTCAGTGGATTTATGGGAGTCATCTCTGTCCTTTATTTCCTCTCTACACCATTTTTTGCATTCGGGAGAATATATTTTGATATCCACACCAGAATACCCAGAGTAAAAAAGGCCCCGGGCGCCATGATCATGATCGTCCACTGGACAAAACCCTCTGGCATGACCCGGATGCCCAGTAGAGTTCCAAATCCCAGCGGTTCTCGAATAAAGGCGATAGTGATCAAGATCAGCGAGTAGCCCAAGCTCATTCCCAGTCCATCGAGAAAAGATGCCAAAGGAGGATTGTTCCTGGCAAAGGCCTCACAGCGGCCCATGATGATACAGTTGGTGATGATGAGCGCCACATACGGTCCCAGGGCTTCGCTGATATCGGGCAAATGTGCTTTGATTATGATGTCCACAATGATGACGTACGAAGCGATGATCAATGTCTGAACCATCATGCGGATTCGCATCGGTGTATAGTTTCTCAACAGAGAGACGGTCAGCGAAGACATGCACACCGTAAAGATCAAACCCGCATCCATCACAAGAGTATTCACCATCAAGTTGGTCACGGCCAGAGTGGAGCATATGCCGAGGACCTGCCGCAGCACGGGATTGTCCTTCCACAATCCCGTCAGGAAGATCTCTTTTTTTGATGACAGATTCGGCATTTATTCCCTCTCCTCTACGGTAGTCCAAAGCTCTTTAAGGAAATAATCCAGCTCGTCGTTCAGGAAGGTCTCAACGGCAGAACTGGTGTTAGTCGCACCCGTTATGGCATCGAGCTCGTTCGGCGCTCCTGTTGTACCTGCAGGCTTCAAGTAAAATATCTTTTTGTCACCATCTATGGGATGAAGGGGAAGACCCTTGAACTGGCTTGAGAACCAATCTTCTGTGATTCGTCCCCCCAGACCGGGTGTTTCTGAATGTTTGGTGAATGCAATTCCAAGGACTTTTGTGACTTCGGGATCCACACCCACCATGCCTTGGATGGGCCCCCAGAATCCCGGCCCGCCAACGGGGAAGGCATACCCGAGGATCGTGTGTGCGTCCTCTTCGTACCCCACGTACAGGATTCTGTCCTCGACTTGGATGTTTTTGATCCGCTCCATGAACAATCGAGATATTTGATCATCGGGCGTGTTTTTTTCAACGGGGATCTCCAAAACCTTGAGGATTATCCGCTGAAGCTTTAGGGCTTGGTTCGATGCGATCGTTTTTTCGTTGAGATGTTTTACAGCACTGACGAGTGAAGCAAAGAATAGCGAGATCAAGAACATGTAAACGACCGAGCGGAGCTGTTTTGTCATGTCTTTACTGTCCTCTTCATCTGAAGCCGGCGCACAGTTTGATCCAGGATGGGGACAAAGGCGTTCATGATGAGCACAGAGAACATGACACCTTCGGAAAAATTAGAGAACCCGCGCAGGACCACGATCAACGCTCCGGTCATCCCACCATAGATCCACTGGCCTGATTTGGTCTTTGCCCCCGATACGGGTTCAGTGACCACAAAGAAGCTCCCGAAAAGAAATGACCCTGCAAGAAGCGTCGCGAGTGGTGAGGGGATGTTTGCAAAGCCCGCCAATTGCAAGATCCCACTGCCGAAAATCCCGCCCAATAGACAGGATACGGCGAGCTTCCAGGATGCGGCTTTTTTGGCAATGATAAAGAGGCCTCCGATAAGAATGAGCACAGCCGATGTCTCTCCCAATGAGCCGGATGTTTGCCCTAAAAAAAGGTCTTCCCATGCGATAAGACCCCCCTGCCGCAATTCCACCAGGGGAGTTGCTTTGGTAATGGTGTCCAACGGTGTTGACCAGTGGGAGAATCCACCCCAGCCACCCCAGATGGGTTCTACCCACCTGTTGGTCATATGGAGAGGGAATGTGATGTAGATGAAGCATCTCCCCACCATAGCTGGGTTAAACACGTTCTGGCCGAACCCTCCAAACATCATCTTACCGATAGCCACTCCTGCAACGATTCCGACAATGGCCATCCAGATGGGAATGGTGGGAGGCAGAGAGAGCGTAAAGATCAATCCCGTGACAACTACAGCCGATGTCACAGGCTTCCCCTGGGGGTAAGTGAATAGGGCTTCGGTGATCACAGCAAAAAACAGAACCGTCCCCATAAGGGCTAAAGCCCTCCATCCGAAAAGATAGATGGAAGCAAGGACGAGCGGTATCAACGCATAACAGACCCGCAGCATAGGTTTCTGCCAGAGGATTTTTTTTAAACCCACTTATCGTCCTTCCTAAAATGCAGGCCTGAGATATGAACGATAGTTTTTAGGAATCTGCCTCACCTCTTGTTTTCCTCAATCTCTATGACCTCAAACCCGTTTATGCTTATAACACAGGCAACTCATGCGGTCAAAATATACTGCTAGCATTTCCAAATCCGTGTTGATGTCATTCCGATTGATCAGATTGTATGATATCTCTGCGAGGGGTACTTCCGAACTAAGGGGACAGACATATTTCTAATTAGAACGAGGAGGGGTGGGCCTGCTGTATCGGACCATTGACACCTGATAATTTATGTGTAAGAATGTTCATGGTATTGCGGTGAAAATCGCACTATCATGAGAAATAGAAAGTTGACGATAGAGAAAATTATTACCGCACAAAGGTTTTTTCCCTCCTTTAAGTCCTAGGTATCCTTCTCCAGCGTCCGATCTTTCCTGTTTTTCTGTGAGTTTAAAAGGAATAACTTAGAAACAAAAAAGAGTGGAGAGGGATTCATTAGAGAAATTCCTTCCCAAAAAAAGGGGAATCCAAAATAAGGGTTACCTTAGAAGGAGTAAGAAATGCAAGGAAGCAAGCTTTATGTTGGGAACTTTAGCTACGCAGCCTCAAAGGAAGAATTAGAAGAGTTGTTTAAAAAGTTCGGTGAGGTCAAAGAAATTAAAGTCATCGAAGGTAGAGGTTTCGGATTTGTGGAAATGTCAAGTCCAGCTGAAGCGGAAAAGGCAAAGGAATCTCTGAATGGTACTGATTTCAAAGGTCGTACCTTACGAGTGGATGAGGCGCGCCCGCCAAGAGACCGGTCATTCGGTGATGGAGGCGGTGGAAGAGGACGCGGCGGTGGCGGCGGCGGTTTTCGGAGATATTGAGGAGAGAGGGAAACAGACCGATCTTCAAAGACGACAATCCTGTACATAGATTCATTCTTTTAATACTCGCACCGCTTATCTCAGATCCAGCAGGAGGACCTGCCCGAATCTACCCTGGGGTGGAGGTCCGAGATCCATGTATTTTGTTTAGAGTGAGACCCGTCTGTAACAAAGGATGAGCAGATGAAAAAATATCAGAGAAAAGAGAGGAAAAAGAGGGAACGGAAAAGAGAGAGGGTAAAGAGGGAGAAGAGAAAAAGAAGATCGCAGTATTAAACCTTAAACCTGAGTGAAACAAGTACTGTTATAATATATACACAGCAATCAGGTGAATGTGTTATTCCCTGATGATTTCAGCTAATTCCGCAGCCTTTCTAACGAGGGGAGAGCTGTCTCTCTTGAGTTGGATCAGAGCATTGTTCACTCTATGATTTCTAGGCATCCTTGTGAGTGCCCAAGTCGCGGCCGCACGCACATAAGCGGGTTTTGGCTTCAACATTGTCGTCAACTTTGGTTTTCTTGCGGCATCGATGAGCGCTCCTTCAGCCTCTTGAGAACGGAGCACTCCCAAAGTTCGGCACACATGCTCTTGAAGTGAGTGGTTCGGCTCGGGCTCCCAAAATTTTCGCGGTGATATAAACTCGAAAAGAAGGGGAGCCGCTTCTATCACACCACGGTCGGAAAACAGGCTGATGATTTCCCGCTGCGCCTTCCCCGAAGCCTTTGGGAATATTTCCATCAGGAAACTGTCGACGTCCTTGTCTTGGATATCTTTAAGCACATCAGTGACTGCGGGCAGGATGTCCGGTGAGCCTTTCAAGGCGATCTCTTTCAGCACGCGGACGAGCTCTGGATTTCCGATAAAAACGTGGGCGACCTTGATCACTTTGTTGAGAGAAATAACGGCCATGCCTGGGTGCAATTTTCTTAAAAACGCATCAGTGGCTTCCTTCCCCGCTTTCTGTATGACTCCTGCTGCAACCTGCCGAAACTTGAAAGGTATTTCAGAATTTATCGCATTAAAGGCTGCATCGGCGAGCTTTTGTGGATCTTGTTTGACCAGCCATGCCATTGCCGTGGTCTGGCTTCTCGATTCACGGGAAAAGAGCTCTTCAAAGGCTAGTGAGATATCCTTCTTCATGGCCTTGACAAGCTCTGGGTCTTCCGGGATTTCTGTGATCTCTTCTTCAGGTGGAGGTGCATCAGCTTCGGTGGTGGAGATGGAGACATCCTCAGCGATCTCGATAGACTTTGCCAGTTTTTCAATATCCGGTTTTTTTAAAAGCTCCACAATGTCCAAAAGGTCTTGTTTATTGAATTCATTCGATTCAAGCGCTCTGAGGAATTCTTGCTTTTCTTTGATAAACTGGTCAAGGATGTCCTTCAGTCGATTGATCTGCTCTTCGCCTAGTTGTACAGCTCCAGTCTTTCCAGTTGGGAAAGCCTCCTGTCCTTCTCCTCCAGAAGCCTGTTCTATAAGTTCTTGCTCATCGAGGAGGATCTTGTGTTCGCCCACGGCGACAAACACCTTCCGGTCCGGAAGGATGTGTGATATCTTCAGTTGGTCCAAGAGCATATCCCAGTTGCCGATCACATCTTCGGGGAGCCGCTTGAATAACTCCAGGAATTGGACCACTTCATCGCTTGTGATGCCACGGAGAAGCAGAATTCCGCGGAGACCGTAACTGTTAAGAACCGCATACATGTCCTGAGTGAGCCGCTTGTCCTCCGCTTGAGGAGGAAGGGGCTGGCCGTTAAACAGTATCCCCTCCGGAGTCAGAGAGATGGACATCAACTCCGTTTTTTCTTCGAGAAAAGGCTCCAGATGATCCATGAATTGATCCAGTGCATTCGTGACGTTCTCGTTCTCTTTGGGGTAGAGACGGAGATTCTGCATAGTGGAGCGGAAGGCGCGTGCGATCAAAACAGCCGTGCTCAGGTCGTCTTCGTCAAGGGGAGACTCTTTCCCCATCGATGTGGTGAGGATCCTCTTTTGGAGCATTTTTCTGGTGCCTTTGGAGATATAGACGGCGTCCATCTGATTCTTTAATTCAGCGATCATCTCTACGGCTTTTTCAAGCTCGCCGGCATTGTGGAAATGGTATGCAAGTTTACCCACGATCCGTTCGGGTGAGCCGGTTGAATATTCCTGCTCGAGTTTCGCTGCCAACCGATGGTTCTTGCGGCGCTCCTCGTCATCCATGAGAGAATATAGAACAGCACGACTCATCCGGTGGGCAAAGGTGTATTCCTCGGGATTCGGCGTTTCTTCGATGATAAGGTTTCTCTGTGCATCACTGAGCGCACTCAGGACCTGCTGATGCTTGAGTTTTGAGATCCCTGCAAGAAGACGGGGGTTGATCTTTTCTCCGAGTATGGATGCCAACTTGAGGACCGTTACGGCCTCCTTGCTCATCCACATCAGCCTTTCTTTGATCATTGCTTTGAGGCCGGTGGGAATGTCTTCGGGTTTTATACCGGAAAGGTTCCACTTGCCGTTTTTTGTGAAAATCTTGCCGTTCTGGAGGAGGAAACTCAGGGTTTCCAGGATAAAAAGTGGATTTCCGGCTGAGTTTTGCAGCAAAATTTCAGCCGATTTTTTCTGTAATTTCTTGCCATCGAATAGTTTGGCTACAAGTTGCTGAATGTGATCTGCTCGTAGAGCATCCAGTGGGAATTTTGTGACCTTGCCGCTGGCCGACAATTCTGGCATCGATTCGCTGAGGAGAAGCAGTTTTTCCTCACTGGTGGTTAAGACAGGACTGAACATCGATGATAAAAAGTGCAGGTCCGCACCTTCTTCCTGGCTGAATTGAGAATCGAAAAACTGTAACGATGGAGGGTCGATCTGATCGATGTCGTCGAGAATCACAGCTCCATCGCCCATTTCACGGAGGATGAACATCGCCTGGGTGAGAGCTTCGAAGAGTGCTACATTATCCGCTAAGTCTCCTTCCTTGATTGTTTTGACCTCTTTGGAAAACCAGTGAGGAAGATAGGGTTTGAGGATAACCTTGTAATCGTCTTGGAGCTTGGAGAACACCTGGTCGGAGATCACAGGGTGTTGCTCGAAGAGATTCCCCAATGCTGCAAATACCGCACCGTACATCTCGTTCTGCCAGAATGGGTATCCCTTGGCATACAGGGTGAATGTCAGTTTCTTCTGCGCGATCTCATCGGCAAATCTCATGAGTCTCGTTTTTCCGGACCCTTCATCACCGAGAAGTACGGGAAAGACTTTGGGGTCTCCCTCTTCGGAGAGATGTTTTTCCAAAAATCCGATAAAGTCATCACGACCCACGATATAGGGAGCTTGCAGGATCGAATTGAGCTTGGATGGGGTGATGAGTCTCCCTGTTTCCGGCGTGACAACGACCTCTCCCTTGCCCATTTCCTTAGCCACATAGAGAGCCTCGTCTGCTTTTTCGAAGAGTATTTTCCAGGATTTGCCATCCTCAGGGAACAGGGAAATCCCAATACTGCAACCCATGCTGATCGTTTTCTCTTTATATTTAAGAGGGGATGTTCTTACCTTATTCTGGATCTCTAGGGCGAATATCTTTGCGTCTGGCTTTTCCATCCTGGGCATGAGGAGCACGAATTCATCGCCTGCATAACGCATGGCCATCCCTTTGTCTTTCGTTTTTTGTTCGATGATCTTTGTGAAATGGACCAGTGCTCTATCTCCCACCAGGTGTCCATGGTTGTCATTGATGAGCTTAAAATCATCCAGATCGCATACAAAGAGAGCGGCGCTTTGTTTCTCTTTCTTAGCAGTATCCAGGTATTGGGGAAGGTATTCCCGCATGTATCGCAGGTTGTTGAGACGGGTCAGTTCGTCGATATAGGCGAGGGCCTGGAGTTTTTCCTTGCTAAGCTTTACGCTCATGCTCTTCTAGACAAGTTCATCAGCTAGGAGGATTGTTGTCGACCTCCTCTTGCTCTTATCCCTTGCAAGGCCTCTATCTTACACCCCACACTATTCTTACACAGGACAAAACTCGATGTCAACAAGTTCTCATTGACTCTTGGCGTGCGAATTGATATCTTCTTGAAGGAGATAAGGGGAAACATGGGCGTAAAATGTCTTAATTGCGACACGGATAATACGCAAGACTCGCAGTTCTGCAAGAATTGTGCAGCTCCTCTCAAATCTGCAGAGGAAGCTGAGATCACCCGCACAAAAACCCTTGAATCTACCTTGGAAGAACTAACCACCGGCTCCACCTTCGCAAGCAGGTATCAGATCATCGAAGAGCTCGGCAAAGGAGGAATGGGAAAAGTTTACAGAGCCCTGGACAAAAAGCTGAATGAGGAAGTGGCCCTGAAGCTGATCAGGCCAGAGATTGCCTCGGATGAGAAAACCGTAGAACGATTCCAGAATGAGCTGCGATTAGCCCGCAAGATCAGTCACAGAAATGTGGGCCGGATGTACGAACTCATGGAGTATATGGGTGCCCACTACATCACAATGGAGTATGTCCCCGGCCAAGACCTGCGAAGTTTAATACGACAGACGGGAAAACTCACTGCAGAAACGGCCGTCTCCATAGCCAAAGAGGTCTGCGAAGGCCTTGCCGAAGCACATAGATTGGGTGTTGTTCACAGAGATCTAAAGCCCAGTAATATTCTGATCGATAAACAAGGTGATGCTAAGATCATGGATTTCGGTATTGCGCGCTCACTCAGGTCGAAAGGCATCACCGGCACACGTATGATGATCGGGACGCCCGAATACATGTCTCCCGAGCAGGTCGATGGCGAAGATATCGACCAACGCTCAGACATCTATTCATTGGGTGTGATCCTATACGAGATGTTAACAGGAAGAGTGCCTTTTGAAGGCGATACACCATTGAGCGTTGCCTACAAACACAAGAATAAAACTCCCCCCAATCCCAGAGAGTTTAATGCCCAGATCACAGACGAATTGAATGTCCTCATACTGAAATGCCTTGAGAAAGACAAGGAGGCGAGATACCAAAGTGCAGGAGAGGTTCGGTCTCAGTTGGAAGATATTGAGAAAGGGCTGCTCATTCCTGTGATCATCTCTCCACAGAAAAAGCCCCTGACCTCTAAAGAAATAACAGTGCAGTTCAGGCTAAAGAAGTTTTTTGTTCCCATAGCAGTGATTATTCTATTAGCCATTGGAGCAATCGCTGTGTGGCAGCTTTTTCTGAAAAAGTCAGCAGCACCCTTATCTTCCGGTAAACCCATTATTGCCGTTCTTCCATTCTCTGATCTTAGTCCGCAGAAGGATCAAGAATACTTTTGTGATGGCATGACAGATGAGATCATCGCGAAGTTATCCCGCCTTCAGGGATGGAAAGTGATGAATAAAACTTCAGTGATGCAGTATAAAGACACAAATAAAAACATTAAAGACATCGGTCGAGAACTTGGTGTGACCTCCATCCTCGAAGGAAGCATTCGGAAAGAAGAAGATGATATTCGTGTGACTGCACAGCTTATCAGTGTGGAGGACGGTTTTCATCTCTGGTCAGAGATCTACGATAGGAAACTCGACAGGATCTTTGCAATACAGAATGATATCGCTGAAAATATTGTCAGCGCTTTGAAGCAGAAGCTTACACCTGAGGAAAAAGAACGCCTTCAGAAGAAGACAACGGATAATATTGAAGCTTATAACTTGTACTTACAGGGTCGCTATTACTGGAGCCAAAGGACAAGGGAAGCGATGCCTAAGAGCGTCGAGCAGTTCAACCAGGCCATCGAGATCGATCCAAACTATGCATTGGCCTACAGTGGGCTGGCTGACTGCTACATAGCAGGTGGGGGGAGGCACTTAGATCTTTCGGCCGAGGAGGCCTATGCAAAAGCGAAGGATGCGGCACAGAAAGCCCTGGAACTCGATGACACTTTGGCTGAGGCACACACCTCCTTAGCAGGTGTTTTGACATCATATTTTTGGTATTGGGAGCGTGCAGAGAATGCATTCATAAGAGCAATCGAGCTCAATCCCAGCTATGCAACGGCGCGCATCTGGTATGCAGAACATTTGTATTCCATAGGACGGCATGATGTCTCTATCCAGCAGGCCAGACTGGCATTAGAGCTCGATCCGCTGTCATCCATGATAAGCACAGCTCTCGGAGTCTCCCTTTATTTTGCAGGGGAATACGATCCAGCTATACAACAATATCAGCGCACACTGGAGATAGCCCCCAATTTTCAAAGAGCCATCTATTGGCTGGGATTTGGTTATGTAAAAAAAGAAATGTATGGGGAGGCCGTTGAACAGTTTAAACTAGTTTTTGATCTATCTAGCGACTCTGTAGATTTGGCTGCACTTGGATATGCTTATGCCATAGCAGGACAACGCAATGAGGCCGAAGACGTCCTCCGCCAGCTGGAGTCACTATCGAACCAAAGATATGTTTCGCCCCTTGATATGGCTATGCTCCATGTCGGCTTAGACAACGAAGAACAGGCGTTCGAATATTTGGAGAAAGCCTATGAAGAACACGCCGACAGATTGTCTTGGATTAAAGTAAATCCCGTGTTCGATCCCCTCCGCTCCGATCCCCGTTTCCTAGCATTGCTCCAAAAGATGAACTTCCCTGAATGAATGGGGTCAGGCCTCGCTAATCCACTCATTTTAAAAGGCTTATATCATTTCTATCCCTCAATAACTCCCTTAAAAGCTCCATTTTGGCCCCAAAATTAGCTGTCTAAGAAATATGCAATCTTGGGAATTTCCTTTGATATCCTTACATGAGGTTTTTTAGGGGCAAAATCAGCCTTCTAAGGAGTTAAGTTGGATCAAATATTGAGATAATTTTTTTGTTATTAATAACTTGCTGTGGCCCGACCCCCATAAACCAAAATTAGCTGTCTAACGGATATACCCTAATGAACGGAGAACTTCCAA
>WTAW01000433.1 GCA_013139435.1 Candidatus Aminicenantota bacterium
TTGAGAATCTTTTTCTGGGCCTTCGGAAAACTCCCCTGCAACTTGACCAAAATCTTCATTCGCGTCGAGTTTCTGGTCGATCTGTTCCTTCCTTGATTCGATCTCCTCAGAACTTTTTCCTTCTTGGACGATGTAGATCATCTTGAGGGTGTACTCGATCGGCTCGATAAAATCCTCTTGGTGAACCTTGTAATAGCTCACGATCTCAGAATCATCGATGGCAACCTTCCTCCCCACCTCTGAAAAAATGATATTCTGCTTCAGCATATTCTGTTCCATCTGCTTTACAAAATCCTCATAACTGATACCCTGTTGGGCGAGAGCTCTTTTAAGCTCTTCATCGGATGTCAGGTTGTTTTCTTTCTTGACATTCTCAATAGTCATCCTCACCTGCTCCGTGACATTGAGGCCAAGCTTGCTTGCCTCTTGGAGGAGAAGAAGATCGGTGATTAAAGAGTCCAAGAGGTTTCCTTTTAAAATCTCCTGTTGCTGGCTCAATTCTTCACCCTGCAGTTGCGCTCTCAGCATCCTCATACGGGATGTATATTCCTGCTTGTATTCGGATAGAGTGATGATATCGTCGTTGACAACAGCCACGATCGCCTCGACAATATCTTGCCCGAGGAGGCCGGTGGCGGCAAAAAGCACTAAGAAGATTCCGATTGTCTTATTCATTCTCTTCATGACCGATCCTTTGATAGCTGAAGGAAAGATTGCTAGGATAGGAATTCCATTCCAGTTGGGACTTTAAGCTCTCCATGTGATCTCGAAGAAATTGTTGGATCCTCTGGTTAAATATTTTAATCTTGATCTCAGAAAAAGCGCTGTCCTCAGGAACCAGTTCTGGCTCCAATTTCTCATCCAGCCTGAATATATGGTACCCATAAGAAGACTGCACAACAGGGCTGATCTCTCCGGTTTTCAGGGAGAAGACAACTTTCTCCATTTCGTAGGGAAGCTGCCCCATCTCAAACAGACCCATCTCTCCTCCCTTCGATGCCTCCACTCCACTCGACTCTTCACGAGCGATCTCCCGGAAGGCTTCACCGTCGGTACTCTTGACCCTCTCCAAGATCTCAACAGCTTTACCCTCTGTTTTTAAAAGAATCTGGCTGACCCTCACTCTTTCAGGGCGTAAAAATTCCCGCTTGTGGAGTTCATAATACTCCTTGACTTCTTCATCGGTGATATCGATCTTATCGATCTGCTGGGATAAGTACTTTTCGATCACAAGCTTTTCCAGCAGGGTTTCATACTCTACATCATCCAAAGGGCTTTTCTTCCCGTTCGACCAAGACTCCCTCGCCAACTTGGCCAAATACTCCTTTTGTTCCTCGACCGTCAAGGAAGTCTCCTGGTTCCTCGCAGCCTGAAGGAGGATCATCTCATCGATAAAATCATCAAAAAGGCGACTGAGAGAACTTACGGAGAGCTCCTCATATTCCTGCCCCGCGATGGACAGAAGGTATTTTTCAAAATCAGAGTTGAAGTAAAAAGAATCCGAGACCTTAAGGATCACACTGTTCTTTCCATCAGGAGTGTCCGCTCTGTCAGCCGACTCCCCCTCTCCGGGCGCTTGTTTCTTGCAGCCCTCACCAAAGGCGAACATAAGCCCCAGAAACAAGATACAGCAAACACAATGTCTCAATCTCAAAAGCTCCATCTGATTTAATTTCAATTCATTATATTACACTTAGCGTAACTCCTTCAAGATGGATATCGTTTCATCCAAAATCTGAGCTTCTCCATCTGAAGAGAGTTTAATGCTCATGATCCCCTGCGGCGTGATCGACCCAGCGTATTTCTCGAACAACCCTGTCATCCTGGCGATATCCGCCGTTGAGGAGGGCAGAAATTTAATGATGATCTTCCGGCCGATGCGGTCGATCCCTTTGATCTTGATCCTCTGCGCCAGGTACTTTATTGTCCCGTAGCGCAGGAGATTGATCACACTGGGTGGGAGAGGGCCGTATCGGTCATGTATCTCTTCTTTGATCATGTCCAATTCTTTAAGACTTTCCACAGAGGAGATTCTCTTGTAAAGGTTGAGTCTGAGGTTGATCTGCGGTAAATAGCGTTCTGGGATGCGCATGTCCAGCTTCATGTTGATATCACTTTTGACCTCTTCCTGCTTCTCACCCTTGAGTTCATTTATCGTCTTTTCGAGGAGATTCATGTAATAGTTAAACCCCACCGCTTCCATGTACCCATGCTGTTCCGAGCCCAGAAAATTCCCTGCTCCTCTGATCTCCAAGTCTTTGGCCGCCAACCGGAAGCCGGAGCCCAACTCACTGAACTCCTGCAGGGCCTTCAACCGTTCTTTAGCAACCCATGTCAGCTCCGTGAAAGGCGGGACAAGAAAATAGGCAACGGCTTGCCGAGACGACCGCCCCACTCTTCCCCTCAATTGGTAGAGTTGCGCCAGACCAAACCGGTCTGCACGGTTGACTATCAGTGTGTTGACAAGAGGAATATCGATCCCATTTTCTATGATCGTTGTCGAAACGAGGACGTTGGATTTCTGCTCTATGAAATCGACCATACGGCGTTCGAGCTGCGTGCTGGGCATCTGTCCGTGGATGGTGACGACTTTCGCCTGAGGCACCCACTGTTCGATCATGCGGGCGATGGAATCGATATCGTCGATCTTATTGTGGATGAAATACACCTGGCCTCCCCGTCCCAATTCCATCTTTATGGCTGAAACGATGAGGCTTCGGCTAAAAGTTGTGACAACCGTATGGATGGCCAGACGGTCCTTAGGTGCTGTCTCGATGAGACTGATGTCTCTCAAACCGGAAAGTGACAGATTCAGAGTCCTTGGGATCGGAGTGGCCGTCATGGTCAAGACATCAATGTTGCTCCTCATTGTTTTGATCTTCTCTTTGTGGCCCACTCCGAATCTCTGCTCTTCGTCGACGATCAACAATCCGAGATCTCGGAATTCCACATCCTTGGAAAGAAGCCGGTGAGTCCCGATAACGATATCGACCAATCCATTTTTGACCTCCTCCAATATCTTCTTTTGTTTGGCCGGAGTCTGGAGACGGGTGAGGTTCTCCACACGGACTGGGAAGAGCACCATCCTCGTCTGGAACGTTTTGTGGTGTTGACTGGCCAAGACTGTGGTCGGGCAGAGAACCGCCGCCTGCTTCCCATCCATAACAGCCTTGAAAGACGCTCTCATGGCCACTTCTGTCTTGCCGTATCCCACATCTCCACAGAGAAGACGGTCCATAGGAGATTGAGACTCCATATCACCCATGATCTCTTGGATCGCCCTGAGCTGATCTTCTGTCTCTGAGAACTCGAATGTTTTTTCGAAATCAGAGAGCCATTCTCCCTCCTGGCTATAACTGTATCCCATCAGAGCCTTTCTCTTGGCGTAGAGGTCGAGGAGTTCTTTCGCCATGGTTTCTATGGCTTTTTTCGTTCTGGCTTTGATCTTTTCCCATTGAGGTGTTCCTAATTTGTTCAGAACTGGAGCACTCGTCCCCAATTTGGCATATTTTTGGACAAGGTTGAGGTCTTCCACAGGAACAAACAGCTTATCGTCATCTCTGTAGTGAATTTCGATAAACTCCCTCTTCTTCTCATCAATGCTGAGCTTGATCAGGCCTTTAAAGATCCCGATCCCATAATCGGTGTGAACCACAAAATCACCGGCTTTGAGGTCCTGGAAATGGGAGACAAAAGCTCTGACCCGAGGCCGGCTGATAAGGACTTTTTCTTCTGTAAAAATGTCCTTTTCCGAAAAACAGGCGATCCTTTCGCTCGGATAACGGAATCCGCACTGAAGATCTCCGATGAGAAGGCTAACTTCTCCTTCCCGGGAAGCTGTGAATGTATCTGAAGCCTCCACATGGGGGATCATATGCTGGGAGAGCAGGCTGGCAAATTTCTGGCGCACTCCCGCATTTGCAAGAAAGACATAACTTCTTTCTCGCTGATTCTGAAGCTTTTTCATGTATTTCAGGAAAAAAGGGATCTTATTGGCAAACCGAGTGACTGATTGAAAAGGAAAATGGAATGCCTGCTTGTTGTTATAGGGTGCAAGCTCATTCAATTGGACGGCGTCCTCTTTGATTTGATCCCACAGAGTTGGAGGGTAAATTTCCTCGGGCGGAAGAGCATACTTCCCTTGAGCAGAGCATTCATTGTACTGTTCCTGGAGTCCCGAGTATGTTTCCTCCCAGTCTTTGGCCACATCATCGATGTTATCGATGACAAAAACATAATCCTTAAGGTAGCTCTGGTAAGA
>WTAW01000145.1 GCA_013139435.1 Candidatus Aminicenantota bacterium
CACATATCTGGCCATAACCAGATTATGCCTGATTTTCCTCCACTGCGCCAGCCAGAACTGGCTTCGTTCCGGGATGCCATTCATCCCCAGGCTTGAAAGCCTGGGGTTTTCTGGCATATCTTATAAAGAATAACTTAAAATATATACAATATGTGACAAGAGTCTGACTTTTAACTGATAGTTTTACTATTTGTGTGGTATCTTTTGTAGTAATGGACCTTGATTTCCAGGGATTGATATTTTCATCTTAAGATATCAAAGATCAGAAAATCGTGGTAAATGGAAAAGCAAGCCGCATGAGATCTCATTTAAAATGACAGAAGGAGGGAAGATGATAAGAGAGAAAATTACAAGGAGGAATTTTGTTTCGAGTATGATGAAAACGGGAGTAATCCTCCCTTTCATTGGAAAAGAGCGGATGGAAAGCATGAAAGGCCAGGGCAGGACTAACCGTCCCCTTATCGTGACAAGCAAGACAAATCCCGCTGTTACAGAAAAAATCACAGCTACTGCTTGGGAAGTGTTGCAAAAGGGTGGAACTCCTCTGGACGCTTCAGAAAAAGCCACTAATGTTTCTGAAATTGACCCGAGAGATCCAACAGTTGGCTATGGTGGAGATCCAAATGAAGAGGGCTTCCTTCAGCTCGACGCTTCCGTGATGAATGGTTCTGATCATAATAACGCTGGTGCAGTAGCTGCACTGGAAAACATCAAGACGCCTTGTTCTGTGGCGCGTCTGGTTATGGAACGGACCGATCATTTGATGCTTGTCGGCAAAGGGGCACTTAAATTCGCCAAGATGCATGGATTCGAAGAAGAAAATCTTTTAACCGAAGAAGCACGCAGACATTGGGTGGAATGGAAGGAAAACTTGAGCAATAGGGACTATTATTTCTCTCCACAAAAGAAGCATAAACCTGAAGAGGGAGGAACCATAAACGTGCTTGTGCTTGATACAAAAGGTGATATTGCGGGAGTGACGAGTACGGTAGGCCATCATTTCAAAATAGTTGGGCGTGTTGGTGATTCTCCTATAATCGGGGCAGGATTGTATGTTGACAATGATGTTGGAGCTGCAGGTGCAACAGGTCATGGTGCTGAAGCAATTAAAGTTTGTGCCAGTTTTTTAGCCGTCGAAAAAATGCGGGAAGGATTGTCTTCTCAGGATGCATGTCGGTATGTTTGCCAAAGAGTAATCGACCGTTATGGGGGAAAACCCATGTTCGGATTGAAAATCGTCGCCCTCACTAAAAACGGCGACTATGGCTGCTGTTCCATACGAGGAAAGATCGATAAAGAAACAGGGAAGGTGATTGGTTTGGGATTCAGTGTTCACGATGCAAAAGGTCATCGGACAGAGATTGGAGAGGCTATTCTGCCTCCTATGACTGAAGAAGAAAGAAAATCCATTCCATGGAGATAACACACTTACATGGGAATGAGCTTGTGATCTATGGACGAATCGGATTTCCTTAAGGATCTAAAGAATTGTGAACTCTGCGAGCACAAATGCGGAGTAAACCGGTTAGAGGGAGAGCTGGGCGTCTGCAGGATGACAATGCCAGTTGTTGCCTCTGCAACTCTGCATCCTGCACCTCCTGAAAGCTACACCGTTTTTATGGCTGGGTGTAATTATAGATGCTTGAATTGTCAAAACTGGATCATTTCGCAATACCCGGATAACGGGATCAGACAAAGAGGATATGAAGATCCAAAAGAATTGGCAAAAGAATGCATATACCAGCTTGATTCTTGGTCAGCCAAAAATATGGCTGCTGACAGAATATTCTTTTCAGGTGGAGAAGCAACCATTCACCTGCCGTACATCGAAAAGGTTGTTGAGGAAGCAAGGAAGATAAATCCCGATACCAAGGTCAATTTTGACACCAATGGCTATTTGACTGAGAAGAGCTTGAATAGGGTATTAGATTTTACGACATCCATTACCTATGATTTGAAGGCCTACCATGATGAAGTTCACCGCGCCCTGACAGGGGCCTCTTCAGATCCAGTCCTGAGGAATGCTGAATATATAGGCAGATATGCAAAGGAGAAACTTTGGGAATACAGAATCCTTGTAATCCCCAGAATAAATGAGGACGAGATAAAGCCACTGGCAGAATTCATAGCTGATATCGATCCTTCATTGTCGGTTTGCTTTCTGGCCTTTAGACCGAACTTCATTCTAGAAAACCACTCGGGCGCAGATCGAGTCCTTATGGACAAGTGTGTGACCATTGCTAAGGATTCTGGCTTGGAGAGCGCTTACTGGTCTGGGTATGCTGATATTCCAGGCTGTTCTATTGATGCAGCAAGTGAATTAAAGGAGAATTACACAAAAGAGAGTGCTCATCTTGCAGGTTCATACGCCTTTTACAAAGGTTGCCATACCCATCCAAGGAATTGTGCGCAGTGCAATTCGAATCAGGACTGTGGAATTAAAAGATATATTCCCAGAATATCTACGTAATAAATTTTTTGATAGAGGTTAGGCGATTATCTAATTCAGAAATGTCGCTAAATATATACATTATGCGTCATTATGTTGACGCTACAATTTGCCTGTGATAGGTTTATTCTAAAATACCAGAGAATAGAAATTGGGGAAATTACATTGGATCCCTGCAGGATAAATGGATATAATTCATGTTTTTTGGATGAGGAACGATTAAAGAGGATCCGGTTGAGTATACTCTATACAAAGTCCGGTTATAAGATCTTCCTCATCATTCCTCTCATTTCTGCTTTTTTCTTCACGGGGAGTTGTTCGAGGAGACAAGAATCATTGGAGAGAACTATACCTCCAATAGCCAAAAAGGTTCCCAAAGAACTAACGTTACACGGCCATACACGTATTGACGATTACTACTGGTTGAAAGACCGAGATAATCCAGAGGTTATTGCTTACCTCGAGGCCGAGAACGATTACGCCAAAAAGGCCATGGCTCATACCGAGCATCTACAGGCGAAGTTGATCGAGGAATTTCAAAATCTTGTAGAGCAACCGAATCAGCATGTCACCTATAGGAAAGGAGACTATCTTTACTATGAACGCTTCGATAAGGATGAGCAGTATCCTGTCTATTGCAGAAAAAAGGTCACGATGGAGGCCGAAGAGGAATTATTGCTCGACGCCAACCAGTTAGCCGAAGGGCACGACGTTTTTGCTCTTGCTGATTTTCAGGTGAGCCCGGGACAGGACATTCTGGCCTACGGAGTGGATACAACAGGTGATAGAGACTTTTTTACCTTCTATTTCAAAGACCTCAAAACAGGGGAGCTTCTCTCTGACGTAATCCCAGATGTCCACCGCCTTACGGCTTGGGCCAATGACAACAAAACTATCTATTATGTCAGAAACAATCGTATGTATAGCCATTTTTTGGGAACTGACTCATCTGAAGACAGGTTCTTTCTTGAAGATGTCTCATTCCTCTATAAAACTAAGTCAGACAAATATGTTTTGATTTTTTCAGATCGTTATCCCTTTGATTGGAAAGGATACCTGGACGCCGGCGATCCGACAGGCCAGATCAACGAGATTGTTCTTCCCAAGCTCGGCTTCCAATGTGTCTGGCTGGAACACAGCGGGGATAAGTTCTACTTTCTCCACGACAACCGCCTGATGGAAATCCCAGTGGGAAGTGTAAAATTGGAGGATGAGTCTGAAGTGATCTTTTCCCAAAAGGATGTCAATATCGAACATTTTGAAGTTTTTAAGGATCAC
>WTAW01000219.1 GCA_013139435.1 Candidatus Aminicenantota bacterium
GGCTTCATCCCTGATATTCTGAAGGAGTTGAATATGATGGCACTGAAGATCGTATTCCTCACCGTATACCACTAAAATGTTATTGCGCTCTGCTGCAGCAGAACATATATTTCAGGCATGACTAGACAAAATCCAAAATCGAGGACTCTTGCTAAATTCATTTGAGTCCAAATTATCGAGAAAGGAGAATTTTTATGAAAACAGAACATTTAAGCTCGGATGAGCCTTTTGGAGTGCAAGACGAGAAAACATCGAAGCCAAAGCCACAGATATCACAAATTAAGAAGTCGTATCTTCATACTGTGCTGAACACCATTGCCTGGCTGGCACCGAAACTGACCCGCGTCGGCCCGCTCCGTCGTTCACTCATGCGTTCCCTGGAAAAACGATTATACGGAGGATGCGAGAATTTGATCGAACAAGGAAGGCTCCCATGTCGTGTGGCCACTGACCGGAGAGATGTCACGATATCCATTGTCCGCTCACTCGGAAAAGCCATGGGAGAGGGACGATTGAGCCCCGCTGTAATCCGTAAGCTGTTGCGTGTCATGGTGGGCGACGTCCTGATCAACAAAGGCGATATCAGTACTTCAGAAAGATTCATAGAAAAATACAAGATAAGGCCGCCCGAAATGCTTCTCATCAGCCCCACCAAGGCCTGCAACCTTCGCTGCAAGGGATGTTATGCCGATTCCAAGGCCGACAAGGAGAAGCTAACATGGCCTGTATTCGAGAAGATGGTGCAAGATGCCCATGACCTGTGGGGCGCACGTTTTATCATTTTCAGCGGCGGAGAGCCTCTCATGTACAAAGACCAAGGGAAAAAGGTCTTGGATCTGGTGGAGAAATTCGACGATTGTTTCTTCATGATGTACACGAACGGCACGCTCATCGATGACAAGATCGCTCGCCGTATGGGTGAATTGGGGAACATCATGCCGGCCATATCTGTGGAAGGCCTTCGAGAACAAACGGACGCACGCCGTGGAGAGGGCGTATTCGATCAAGTTATCGCTGCGATCGAGCGGCTGAGAAGGGAGAAGGTGCTATACGGGGTATCCTTCACAGCCACCCGGGAAAACGCAGAGGTTATCTTCTCCGATGAAGTCGTCGACTTTTTCTTCGAGGAGATGGGCGCTGTATTCGGGTGGGTGTTTCACTACATGCCCATCGGCCGGGCGATCACGCTTGAACAGTTACCGACGCCCGAACAGAGGCTCTGGATGTGGAAGAGGTGCTGGGAGCTCATCAGTGACCGGCATCTTTTTATCCTCGATTTTTGGAACAGTGCGAGCGCATCCCAGGGATGTATCTCCGCAGGACGGGGCGGAGGCTACATGTGTGTCGATTGGAACGGGAATGTGAGTCCCTGTGTTTTTATGCCGTACTCACCGGTCAACTTTAATGACATCTATGCCCAGGGGAAGACCATGAATGACGTGTGGGAGCATCCTTTTTTCGATAAGCTCCGGAACTGGCAGTTCGATTACGGTTATGAGAAAAAGTTTAAAGAGGACCCGAATTACAGAAACTGGATGATGCCCTGCCCTATTCGTGATCATTACGCGGAATTTTATGAGATGCAGAAGGAATATGACCTGACGCCCATAGACGAGAACGCTAGAGAAGCCATCGAGGATCCCGAGTATCGGAAAGGCATGATCGCGTATAACAAAGACGTGGCGGAGCTCCTCGACCCCATATGGGAAAAAGAGTATCTTGGCCACAGAGATAAATAGATATCTTGAGAAGTGAAATAAATCACTCATCGATTCTGATCGTAGTTGTATAAATGAGCTTCGATAAGGATCAAGAAGAGCTTATCGGATGTTGAAACAATTAAGGATAATGAATCCATTGACTGGTATAAGAAAAGGATTACGAGATAGGCTTTACTTCTTCATGTTATGGGCCCTGATTTTTTCGTTTCTTTCTCTATCCTTTTTGACTTCGCAAGAGATTTTCCCCAACCCAGCTGAATCGTATCCGAAAAAAGACGATAGTGCGGGTGAGAATCTCGAGAAAAGAGTGACAGAATATACCATTAAAGCCAAGCTGGTTATCCTCGGGGACTTGGGATCTTTGGGAAAGATGGCCGTCGAAGAGAATTCATGGGTTAATGGTGACAGATTGGAGAAGATCTTTCGTATGTACGGGAGCACAGATCCAAAACAAGTCAAAAAAGGCCGTGATTTCAGTGGGGACCTGAAAATCGTCACGCGTCTTCCTTTAAAATCGGATAGAAGTGTCGGTCGGGCCGATGTGGAGGAAGGAGCGGGTGTGGAGAGATATTATTCCGGCGTGCTCAAAAAAAACGAAATCGTGGAAAAGGAAGAGGTTGTATTCTACGCGGATCATGCGATCTCCACACGACCAGAGGGGGAACCCAAAGTTATCGAGGGGAAATATGAAAGTCCGCTCTCAGCTTTCGAGTATTTCCTAAATAATGATGTGAAAGAGGGGGATGTCTTCGAGTCGAATTTTATCATCGACAGCAGCCCTAAGATCTACCGTTGTGAGGTCGGAAAAAAAGAATATCTCGAAAACTATAAATCTTATGCTTATAAGATCGATGTGTTGACATTCGATGGCATCAAAAAGGACAAAAACGGCCAACCGCTTCCCATAAAGAAAAAAGGGGGAATTCGACTTTGGCTGTGTAAGGATGGAGAATGGAAAGACCGATTCCTTCGTCTGAACATCAAATACAGATGGTACCTGACGCTCTCTTTCCAGATGAGGATGATCAGAAAAAAAGCCTAAACCGGAAATTTTTGCGTGGCAGAAAACCGGACATTTTCATGTTGCGTTGACATTGTACCAAGGTACAGTTGACAATTAAATTTCAAATAAGTAGTCTAAAATCAATCTTGTATCGATTTGCCAATCATAAACAAGAGTGTTCGATATTTTGGTAGGATTCAGAAAAGGAGATGACCATGCAAAAAACACTTTCCTTACTGAGTGTTCTTTTATTGATTGTTCCGCTCGCCTTCACTCGAACGACTGATCAAGATTTAGAGACAGAAAGAATAGGGGCAGAAACAGCCGAAGCCTTTTCTTTGGCGCCTTATATTCCAACAACGACTGTGAAACTGGGCTTGAATAACCCTTACCAGCAGAGTGAAAGTGCTCCTTCGGAATCTCAGAGCAATTATGTTATGCCTGTGGAACCGATACCGAGAAATGTGGGTGCGGCCATAGCTGAAGTCGTGGGAATAAACATAATGGTGTGGGCTTTCGGACAATATGTGATGGATCAAGAGTCCGGAGCGCATTCCTACATCAACTTAGACACCATGAGGGACAACCTGACCTACTGGTTCGAGTGGGATCCCAACCATTTTAGCACCAATTTTTTCGCTCATCCCTATCATGGCGGGCTCTATTTTAGCGCCGGTCGCGCGAACGGTCTGGATTTTTGGGCTTCATCATTTTGTGCCTTTGGCGGAAGCTTTATGTGGGAAGTGTTTATGGAGAACCACAGACCCAGCATAAACGACCTGGCCATGACCACGACCGGAGGCATGTTCATGGGTGAGATGCTCTTTCGTTTTTCGAACCTGGTATTGGATGACA
>WTAW01000344.1 GCA_013139435.1 Candidatus Aminicenantota bacterium
GTTTCAAAGTAATCGGATGCGTAATACTCTCGATCCTTCCAATCGAATCCCAGCCATTGAATATCCTCTTTGATGGAGTCCACATATTCCACGTCTTCTTTTGTGGGATTCGTGTCGTCGAACCTCAGGTTACAGAGGCCTTTATACTCCCGGGCCAGCCCGAAATTCAGACAGATGGATTTGGCATGACCAATGTGCAGGTATCCGTTGGGCTCGGGAGGGAAGCGGGTGTGGACCCGTCCGTCATTCTTGTTGACTTTGATATCTTCTTCGATGATCGTTCTGATGAAATCTAAAAAAGAAGCAGCTTCCTTTGTGCTTTTTTCTGCCATTTTTTATCGTTTTCCTCGATTCTTGTTCGGGTTGGATCTGCGGTGACACTCTCTGATACAAGCGCCCTTTAAAATAATAAACAATTCCTCAATTTTATCAAGTCATAAGAAATTATTGCCTCTGGAATTGTTTAAAGCCATCGCTTGATCCAGGACCTTAAACCTCCTGACGATTTGACGATGATCAGGGGGGTGCCGCATCCTCGTGCACAGGCGGTCGAAACAGAATCTCTTGTCATCTGTCGGATCAGAGGATCTTGAGTAGAGCCTAGAACGACAAGATCGTAGCCTTTTGCCTCTTGGAGGATGGCATCGACAACATGAGGAGACTGTGCGACCTTGAATTTGATCCTGTCGAAACTGATATGAACATTCTTCCCGTTGATATCTGTGATTTGAGGAATCTGGATATCGCGCTTGGGGTCGTTCACAGTGAAAGCGACGATCTCACTGTCGTCTCTTTCGGCAAGGATACTTGCGATTTCAAGAGCGAACAATCCATTGGGCCCTCCACCCCAGGGGACCAGGATTCTCTGGAATTTGCGGTTTCCGCAATCCTTAAGAATGACCACATTGCAGGGAGCTCTCTCGATCAGAACATCGAGGGTACTGCCCAATCCGAAAGCATGGCCTTTTGGTTTCCCATGCCAGCCCAATATGAGCATTTCGACTTTTTTTTCTCTGACAGCGCTGAGAATGCCGCGGGCGATATTCCGGCAGTACCGTATAGTTGTGGTGATGGGAAATTTGAGCATGAGAGAAAGCATAACTTCTATGATCCCCTCTTTGCCCTCCATCATGAACTTTTCTGCATCGCTAAGGGGCACAGTATCAGGGACTGGCACCATGTGGAGGAGTTTTACCTTGGCATCTTTGGCTTCACTGAGAGAGTACGTTGTTTTTATCATCGGGATCGCATTCTCAGGATTGGCCACAGCGACCATGATGTGATACTGGGCCGTCTCCGGCTCTTTCTCTTCCTCCAATACTTGGACCTCGTCCGCGGTAGCAATGGCGTGTGACCTGGAGTAGAAAATATATATGGCAACACCAGATAGGATCCAAAAAGGAGCAACGATCCAGGCAATTTTGCTCATGTGCACAAGCCACACGGCGAGAACGCCCTGACAGATGATGGCGATTATGGGCAGCCATGGAAAAAAGGGCATGATGAAGCCATAGCTCAATTCATCACCCATGTGAAGCCGGATCTTGATCACACTGACGTTGACCAGAAAGAAGAGAAACAGGAACATGATGCTTGCACTGGATGCCACATCGATCGTGGGCAGCAGCACAGCCACGCAGATGACGATCAGTCCGGTGAACATCAGGGCTACCCAGGGTGTGTTGCGCTTGCGAGAAATGTATGAAAAGATCTTGGGCATCATGCGGTCACGGCCAAGAGCATATGAGGCCCGCGTCGCCGAGAAAATGGTGGCGTTGAGCGCAGATATCGAGGCGAAAATGACGGCCAGGGTCAGGAAAAAATTCCCGTAGGGCATGAGACGCGATATAGCCTCACCGAATCCTCTTTCTTTGAACTGTCCGATCCATTCCCATGGTAATCCTTCCACTCCAGGAGATCCAGCTTTCACAGCGACCAGCGATGCGAAGGCCACAGCCACGTAAGTGAAGGTCACAATGCCTACGGAGTAGATCATGGCCTTAGGGAGGTTCCGTTTGGGATCGATAGTCTCGTCACCGGCCTGAGCGATGACTTCATACCCTTCAAAGGCCACGTAAGTGAATCCCATGGCCACGAGAATCTTTGTCCATCCATAGGGGAGATAAGGAGTCAGATTTGCTAGCCTTGAAGGATCTTTCAAGGCCACGAAAATTCCGACAACTCCGATGAAGACAAGAAAAAGTGTCTGGCCGAGCGTGAAAAAGGCACCGATCTTTCCAGCTTCTGAAGCGCCTCTGTAATTGATGTACAGGAAGAATAGAGCCACAAATAAGGCGACTATTTTTTCTGTGGTATAGGTGGAGAAAGGGATCCATCCCATCAGTCCCAGTCCCTCGAAATAGCGGACGACATAAATACCGAATGTGACCGCATACAGACTCCCAGCTACACTCGAGGCAAACCACTCCATCCAGCCCGCGATAAAGCTCGGACCTCGGCCAAAGGCAAGCCGCGCAAAATTGTATGCGCCTCCCGCTCTCGGAATAGCAGAGCTGAGTTCGGCATATGAGAGGGCCGTGAAGATTGCGATCACACCGTTGAGAGTGAACGTGAGGAGGACGCCGCCAGGCCCCGCTATATGGATCACGTTTCCGATACCGAGGAAGACCCCTGCGCCGATCATCATCCCAAGACCCATCATCGTGACGTGGAAGAGGGACAATTCCCGAGATAACTCGGAAGAGATGTGAGCTTTATCGTCTTTCATGAAGGCCTTTAGTGATCTCACGAGCAGAGGAGAGTTTCTTCTTGCGTATGTATTCGATCGTTCTTTGACTCCAGGCAATGAGGTAGAGTATGAGTGCCAGGGCAAGGATTATGATGACAGTTCCGATAAGAAGATCTTTAAACATTTTTATGTATTTTAATACGAACTCTTCTTGGTCTCAATCATCAAGCGTGTGGACCAGGAGGCCACTTCTCAGCTTGGGCTCAAACCATGTCGATTTGGGGGGCATGACTTTTCCCGCATCGGCAATGTTCATAAGCTCCTGGATGGATACCGGATACATGGCAAAGGCCACCCTGAATTTTCCGCTGTCAACCAGCCTGACAAGCTCTTCCAGGCCCCGTATTCCCCCGATGAAGTCAATGTCATCGCTGGTCCGGGGGTCATCGATACCGAAAAAAGGTCCTAAAATGTTGCCCTGAAGAACTGAAATGTCTAGGCTTTTAACGGGGTCTCTTTGGTTGATATATGCGATTTCGGGTTTGATCGTCAATCTGTACCATGTGTGATCCAGATACATGCTGATTTCGCCCTTTTTTTTGGGCTTGTAGGGCTCCGCACCCATTTTTTCGATGGAGAAAATATCTTCTAAGGCTTGAAACAATTCCTCTTCGGTGTGGTTGTTCAGATGCTTGAGAACTCTGTTGTAATCGAGGATCTGGAGTTGTTCATCAGGGAAGAGCACGGCCAAGAAAAAGTTGTATTCTTCCTCTCCCGTATGTCCAGGATTGGTTTCCTTCCTCATATTGGCCACTTTTGCAGCAGAGGCAGACCGGTGATGGCCATCGGCCACGTAAAGGAAATCGGTTTCACCAAACTCTGTAATGATCCTTTCGGCGATGGTGTCATCTTTGATGATCCACACTGTGTGCCCGATTCCATCGGAAGCGGTAAAATCATACACAGGCGTGTTCTTTATTGTTTCAGCCACAAGCCTGTTGATAGGCTCTCTGGCCTTATATGTCAAGAAGATCGGCCCTGCATTTGCATTGGTGATATCCACATGCTTGATTCTATCCTGTTCTTTGGCAGGTCTTGTGTGTTCGTGTTTTTTGATGACATCAGAGTCATAATCCTGCACAGACATGCAGCCGACAATTCCGTATTGTTCACGGCCTTTCATGGTTTGGCGATAGATATAAAGTCTGGGATCTTCTTCCTGAATCAGGATTCCTTCTTGGATAAATTTATTGAAATTCTCCTTAGCCTTGTCATAGACGGGCTGCGAGTAAAAATCGATCCCTTCGGGGAGATCGATTTCCGGCTTCACGACATGAAGGAACGAATAAGGATTATCTTGAGCGAGAGCTTTGGCTTCCTTGCTGGATAAGACATCATAGGGATAGGATGCGACGTCCTTTTCGAGTCCATCCTTGGGACGCCAGGCTTTAAATTTTCTTAGTATAGCCATCCAGGACTCCTTATCCTGAACTATTCATAAAAAATGTCGATACTTTGTTTAACAAAAGCGATATCAATCATTACCATTATTCTTACTGTAAAGCACCTCAACGTTTCCGTTTTTAAAGTACTTTCTATTTATTATCGACATTTTTTACCTTTCAGGCGAGCCGATCTCACCGTATATGCTTCGTTGCAAAGGATTTGCGGTAGATAACTACAGCTGCATCCTTTGCGCCTTGCCTCTACGGCAACCTCGACTCGTGAATAATCCAGCTTGATTTATAATCCATACATTATAATCCATTAATTTTCCAGGTCAACAACTAATCATCGCAAGATTATCGCATTTGATGTTGCCTGCTATTTTTTAGAGTTTGGCTGGTTTTACGAAGATGACAAAAACACAAGGATCTTAGACTATCTCAAGTTGTCAATGAGCTCGTTCTTGACTGCTTCAACAAGTTTTTTGATCTTTTCCTGGTCCGGATTGACTTCGAGCGATTTCTCCCAGGCTAAAATCGCCTGTTCTTTGTCTCCGATCTCATAATAGCAAACTCCGAGCGAATTCAGAACGTCCGTCGTGTTGCCCTTGAGGACAAGCGCTTTGTGATAGAATGATATGGCCTCTGCGAACGCGTCAACCTCCTGGGAGGATTTTCCAAGATAGTAATAGAGGGCATAACTCTCTGTATTCCTCTCCACAAAGGGCGAAAGGATTTGTTTGGCTTCTGCGAATTCTTCAGAGATCAGGAGAGTCCTTGCATATGCTAGCGCATAATCCAGCTCATCAGGTTTTCCTGTGTATGCTTTTTTCAACATATCGCGAGCTTCATCAATTTTCTCTTCATTGATGAGCTGGTTTCCCAGAATAAAGGCGTACATAGGATCACCGATCGGGGGGTTTGACTGAGCCGCAACCCATGGATCGGGAATGGGATAGTTCGTGACGGTAAAGGACTTCGTCTTTGGCGGGAGGAGTGTTGTGGCGCCGTCTTTAAGCGAGACTTCCACTTGGTACATATCCGGGACGAATTTGTCGAGAGAAAGCTCCAGCAGGAATGATTTGTCGCTTTCCTGTTCTCTTACAGCATGCGTTTCTGAATGGATGGGATTTCCTTCATGCAGGACAGTGATTTCAAATGCTCCCTTTTCTTTCACCTCTTGGCTCATTCCATACACCTGGAAGAAGATGGACATCGTTCCCTTTTGATAAAATTGTCTGTGAAGGGAAGGATAGATCTGGAGTTCTCCCACCTGAAAGGCTTTGCCCTGTTCTGTGTAAGTCGGGTCTTCGAGCACTTTACTGGAAAGGAGAAGAGGGCTCATCATGAGGATCGAGGTCGCGGGCACATATACGGATTTTTCGAGGCTCGTGAATTCTTTTGAGACGGTGTTCTCAAATAGAATATCCACCCTGTAGTTTCCTGGATTCAACGGGAAAAAATCGTGAAGATTGAAAGGCCGTTCCCCGATCTTTTCCAGTTGTTTCTTCTCCAGCTCGATCGGGAAATCTTTGGAGTGCTGGTAGATCGTCTTCCCTTTCAAGTCACTGACTCGGGCTGTCACTTTGAGATTGGCGAAATAGTTTTTATTGAAGATATCGACGGAGAGTATTTCGGGTTCGATGGCATAATTGAGAAAGAAGATCCCTGAATCGTCCTGTATGATATTCACTTCCGAAAAATTGTTGATGTAATTGACAGAATAACTGACTTCCACGATTTCTCTTGTTTCTAAGAACTCCAAGGCATAATCGTCACTGATCTTTTTATAGGGGTATGATTCGATCTCCTTCATAAGAATACTGGAGGGAAGGGCATTTGTCGGATCTCCTCGCCCGGGGAATGAGGACCATGCCGCATTTGCGATCTCGAACAGCATTTGTTCTCTCAATATATTGGAAGCGATCCTGTCGCGTTGGTCCGTGACATAATTGAAACTTTTATCGGTTGCAGTCACAATGTTCGTTGAAGGATCTCTTCCCTCTGAATCTAGGTCTACCAGACCTTCAGTCGCTGCGACTTCTTTCATGAGTTGAAGATCTGCTGTCGGGACCAACTCTTTCGGCCCATCGATCAGAGGGCTGTAGAGTTCAAAATCACCTACTCCTGCTCTTCGGAAAAACATCAGGCGGAAAAATGGAGCTTGCCTCAAGTTTGGCTTGCCCTGGAAATACCAGATCTCTATAGGATGAGTGATGTTGGAATTGACATACCGCTCGATATAAGCCGGCTCTCCCAGCATGATATAAAATTTTCCCCTGTCCGTGGCCCATCCATCGAAGGGGGTTGTCCCGCCAAACCTTTCGTTGGCGTAGTCGATCCTTCTGTGGTGCTCTTCTTTAAATTCATTTCTTGGAGTTCCCGGAGTCGGATCGCGGTGCCGCCAGAATTCTCCGATAAACATATCTCTTTCTTTATCGGTCTCCAGCTTGTTAAAGACAGCCCTTTCTTTGGGCGTGATAATGTAAACGGTTTCTTCTTTGATCCATTTCTCATGTTTTTCAGAGCGCGTGGGATTTTCTTCTTGCGCCAGAAGCGGAAATGAAAACAGGACGGCCCATGCGAAGATGACCCATTTATTGATATCTTTTTTTGTCTGTCCCAACGGAAATACCTCCCCCAAACATGGATTTATGCTAATGGAATAATAACGTGAATGATGGATATTGCTTGTGTTGAACAAAGTATCGACATTTTTTATGAATAGTTCAGGTTAATGGACCTTAGTATACAGCCTACCTTTTTACTATAACCGATGAAACTTATAAGTCAAATTCCTGTTTTATGTCTCAGGAAAGAGTAGAATCTCTGGTTATTTTATTCCAGGATAGAAACAAATTTTATAGCCTGTGAAAAAAGGGAACAAAGAGCCTGTGAAAGAAGGTATTGTTGAAATAAAAAAGAGTATCAATTATCATAGGGAAAACAATGACGAACACAAAAAAAATCAAAGGAACAACAATCATCTGTGTGCGGCATAAAGGGAAGTTAGCCATTGCCGGTGATGGCCAGGTGACTCTCGGCGATACTGTTCTGAAACAAAAAGCGAGTAAAATCAGGACTCTGTACAAAGGGAAAGTACTGGCCGGGTTTTCCGGGGCCACATCCGACGCTTTTGCTCTTTTTTCCCGGTTTGAGGCGAAGTTAGAGGAATACAGAGGGAATCTTCCCCGTGCGGCCATCGAGCTTGCTAAAGATTGGCGTTTGGACAGATCGTTGAGACGCTTGGAGGCACTTCTTATCGTGACAGATGAGAAACATACATTTCTCATCTCTGGAACTGGTGATGTGGTCGAACCTGACGACGGTATCATCGCCATCGGTTCGGGAGGCTCTTATGCATTAGCTGCGGCGAGATCCCTTATCAGACACACGGAATTATCTGCTAAGGAGTTAGCTAAAGAGGCGATGAAGATCAGCGCAGAGATCTGCATATACACCAACGCAAATATCACGATCGAGGAGCTCTAGATGGCTATCGTCCTACCTGAATCTTTGGAAAAAAACCGGGCTAAACTCCAAGAGATGGAATTGACTCCCAAGGAAATTGTGTCCGAGCTTGACAAGTACATCATCCGTCAAGAAGCCGCTAAAAAAGCGGTGGCCATCGCTCTGCGAAACCGATTCCGTCGCAGGAAATTGCCTCCTGATCTGGCCGATGAGATCGCGCCCAAAAACATCTTGATGATCGGACCTACAGGTGTGGGAAAGACAGAGATCTCTCGCAGGCTGGCCAAGTTGACGTTATCCCCTTTTCTCAAGATCGAGGCCAGTAAGTTTACAGAAGTCGGCTATGTCGGCCGCGATGTGGAATCCATGATCAGGGATCTAGCTCGCATGGCTGTTGATATGATCCAGCAAGAGAAGCTCAAAGAAGTCATCGGAAAAGCCGAGCGTAATGTGGAAGAAAGGATACTGGATATCCTGCTCCCCCCCATAAAAAGACGGCCAGATGCGACGAATGAGGAAGAGATCAACCGGTTTCAGGCGACTCGGGAAAAATTTAGGACTCAACTCCATACCGGATATCTGGAAGATAGAATGATCGAGATCGATGTTAAAGAAAAGATGGCGTCTCCGTTTGAGATCTTCTCCAATGCTGGTGTGGAAGAGATTGGAATTCATATTCAGGAACTCATTCCAGGTTTGGGAGGGGGGAAATCCAAAAGACGGAAAATGAAAGTCAGTGAAGCGCGCGAGTATCTCTTGGAGGAAGAACAGAAAAAGCTCATCGATATGGAACAGGTATCCCGTCTAGCCGTGGAAAGGGTGGAGCACTCGGGGATCATTTTTTTGGATGAGGTCGATAAAATATCAGGACGCGAATCCGGGCATGGCCCAGAAGTCAGCAGGGAAGGAGTGCAGAGAGACCTCCTTCCTATCATTGAAGGAACCACTGTGAACACCCGTTACGGATTGGTACGCACAGACCATATTCTCTTTATCGGGGCCGGCGCCTTTCATGTCTCTAGACCTTCCGACCTTATTCCAGAGCTTCAGGGACGATTCCCCATTCGCGTGGAGCTTTCCTCTTTGGATAAGAATGATTTTGTGAAGATTTTGACAGAGCCTGAAAATGCCTTGATCAAGCAGTATATAGCCCTTTTAGGAACAGAAGGCGTGAAGATCGTGTTTACAGAAGATGCCATCGACGAGATCGCAGACATCGCAGAGAAAGTAAACGATATGAACGAGAATATCGGAGCTAGGCGCCTGCATACGGTCATGGAAAAAGTCATGGAGGATATTTCTTTTTCTGCGCCGGACATCAAGAAAAAAAAGATTACCATCGACAGAAAATATGTTCAAAAGCAGCTCAAGGATATCGTCGAAGACGAGGATCTCAGCCGGTTCATCCTCTAACCTGAATAGTTCAGGATAAATGTTTATAAAAAAAATACTCCCTGCACTTGTGTTATCCATTCTTCTTTTATCCTGCATTTTTTGCGGGAAGAGAGGGCCGATCTATCCTCCTCTTGTCAAGATTCCCCAAAAGATCGAAGACCTTAAGGTTTTTCAGAGAGGAGATGCGATTGTGCTTCAGTGGAGCAATCCCATGTCATACATGGATGGGAATCCCTTAGAAGGGGCCATTGCAGTTGAACTCTGGCTGGTTAAAGTAGAGAAAGAACTGGCAAAGCAGCAGGGATCGCTCACGGAAGAAAATTTTGTGAGAAAAGCGTTGCTCTATGAGACGATCAAACAGGAGGATTTTGCTAAGTTCCAGGTTTCGGAAAAAGAGCCTTCTGAAGGTTTGACTTATACCTATGAGCTCTCCCCAGAAGATCTGTCTCAGATGGTGTTTGTTTTTGGATTAAGGGTCAAGGATAGCAAAGATAAGGTATCGAGCTTCTCGTCGTTGACACCGTTGATCCCGAAATCCGTTCCTCTCCCTCCGCTTGAGCTCCATGCAGTGATGCGCGAAAAAAGTGTAGCGATCGAGTGGAAAGCCCCTGAGAAAAATATCGATTCATCCACTCCCCCGAGTGTGGTGGGGTACAATGTTTATAGAGAAGCTGATAATGAAGAATTTCGCCAGATCAATACGGCTTTGATCGAGGAGACGAGGTTTGTGGATAGAAATTTTGTTTTTAATGTGACCTATCGCTATTACGTCAGAGCTTCAGCCACAAGATCTTCCCCCTATACTGAGAGCGAAAACTCGAAAGTGGTCGAGATCCTGACTGTGGATACTCTTATCCCAGCCGCACCGACCGGTTTAGTGGTGATTGCCGGCGAAAATTTTGTTTCCCTGAGTTGGGATGCCAATAAAGAGACAGATTTAGCGGGATACAGGGTTTGGCGAAGAAGCGATAGCGAGGATGGATTTACTGCTGTGACAGAGCTGATTGCTGAAAATGTCTACCACGATTCCAAAGTTGAAAAGAATCAGAGATACCATTATGCTATAACTGCTTTGGATGAGAATGGGAATGAGAGCGAAAGATCCGAGGCCGTCTCTGTAGTTCTAGGAAGAGAGGGGTTATGAAAATCTACAGATACAAACACAAGGATAAGACTGTGTATGGTGTGCTGAAGGAGGAGCAGCTGTATCCAGTTGTGGGGTCCATCTACAGGAAACTGGAGCTTAAAAAAAAAGGTGTGCCCATCAGTGATGTCTTCCTGCTCCCTCCTGTAAAACCATCAAAGATTGTGGCCATCGGCCGCAACTATAAGAGCCATGCCGCTGAAATGGGGAAACCTTTGCCAAAGGAACCCTTGATTTTTCTCAAACCACCCTCGGCGTTGGTGGGACCGAATGAGATCATCATCTATCCCAGAATGTCGAAACGGGTGGATTATGAGGGAGAGTTAGCTGTCGTCATCCGCAAAAAAGCACATCTTCTGGCAGAGGACGACGACGTTCAGCCATATATTCTAGGCTATTCGTGCTTTAATGATGTCACTGCAAGGGATTTGCAGCGCAAAGACGTGCAGTTTACACGAGGAAAATCATTTGATACCTTTGCAGCCCTTGGCCCATGTCTTGCTACGGAGATCGACCCCTCTTCTCTCAGACTGAAAACATTCTTGAACGGGAAACTCAAGCAATCTGCAAACACAAAGAATCTGATTTTTCCCATTCCGTATCTTGTGAGGTTCATCTCCCAAGTTATGACTCTCAATCCGGGCGATGTCATTGCGACAGGAACACCCGCGGGCATAGGGCCCATGGTTCCCGGAGATAGAGTGGATGTCCAGATCGAGGGAATTGGCGTGCTTTCAAACAAGGTATTGAAAATTAAATAATACTGTGTTCGTTTTGGTGATTTGTGATAAATTGATTAACCTGGATTAACCATATCAACGCGATCAGGAGGTTAAAATGCAGTTTTTCTTGGATACGGCAAATTTAGACCAGATCAAAGAGGCCGTCAGCTGGGGGATCATCGACGGTGTGACGACCAACCCTTCCTTGGTCTCGAAGGAAAACATGAAGTTTGAAGAGCTGATAAAGGAGATCTGTCGCACTGTTTCAGGTCCAGTGAGCGTCGAAAGCGTTTCCACGAGGGCTAAGGATATCATCGAGGAAGCAAGAGGATTGGCATCGCTCGCTGATAACGTGGTCGTGAAAGTACCGATTTGCCTGGAGGGGCTAAAAGCGATAAAAGCTCTTGCCAGTGAAGGAATCGATGTGAACACCACATTGATCTTTTCTCCCTCCCAGGCCCTTCTTGCCGCTAAAGCCGGGGCAAAATATGTCAGTCCGTTTGTTGGTCGCCTGGATGACATCTCCCATGACGGGATGGATCTGGTCGATCAGATCGTTACCATCTATACCAATTATGGGATTGAAACAGAGGTGATCGTTGCGAGCATCAGACATCCTCTCCATGTTGTCGAGGCCGCACTGATGGGAGCGGATATCGCTACCATGCCCTTCTCCTCGCTTGAGAAACTGATCAAACATCCCTTGACAGATATTGGGATGGAAAAATTCCTGAACGACTGGAAAAAGGTCAAGCTCGATTGAGCGAGCAGCACAATGAGTGTCGATAAGAAGCGGGAAGAACTCAACCGGAGGAATCGCCTCGCGGAATTGGGCGGAGGTGAGGAGCGGATAAAAAAACGGCATGCAGAGGGAAAACTCACCGCCAGAGAAAGAGTAAACCTTCTTCTGGATGAAGGATCCTTCCAGGAAATGGGCAAGCTAGTTGTGCATCGCTGTTTTGACTTCGAGATGGAGACAAAGAAAATCTATGGTGATGGGGTAGTGACAGGATACGGGACGATCGAGGGCCGTACTGTTTTTATTTTTTCCCAGGATTTTACAGTGTTTGGTGGTTCGCTAAGTGAAACCTACGGAGCGAAGATCTGTAAGATTATGGATCTGGCCATGAAATCCGGCGCTCCGATCATAGGACTCAACGATTCGGGTGGCGCACGCATTCAGGAAGGGGTAGCAAGTCTGGCGAGTTATGCGGACATATTTTTGAGGAATGTCCTCGCTTCTGGGGTAGTCCCCCAGATCTCAGCGATCATGGGACCATGCGCTGGAGGGGCTGTCTATTCTCCTGCGATCACAGATTTCACCATCATGACTAAAGGGATCAGCAACATGTTCATAACGGGTCCGGATGTGATCAAAGCGGTGACCCATGAAGATGTGACCATGGAGGAATTGGGTGGTGCTGAAACGCATAACACTCTCAGCGGTGTGGCGCACTTCGCAGCAGAAAATGAAGAACAGACATTCCTGCTGATCCGCGAGCTTTTATCCTTCATTCCCGATAACAACATGGAGGACCCTCCTGAAAGGGAAACATCCGACCCCCCTGATCGCTTAAATGAGGATTTGAATAGTATGGTGCCGGATGATCCCAACCAGCCGTATGATATCAGAACAATTGTCCGGGAAGTGCTGGATGACAATCGTTTCTTCGAAGTCCAGGAGCATTATGCCAAAAATATCGTCATCGGCTTCGGCCGGCTGGAAAGCAAGTCTGTGGCCATAGTGGCCAATCAACCCGACCATTTGGCCGGTGTCCTCGATATCAATTCATCCGATAAAGGGGCACGATTCGTCCGTTTCTGTGATGCGTTCAACATTCCTCTGATCACATTTGAGGATGTCCCTGGTTTTTTGCCCGGTGTGGCACAGGAACATGGAGGAATCATTCGACATGGCGCTAAGCTGCTCTATGCATTTGCTGAGGCCACTGTACCCAAGATCACCATCATCACACGCAAAGCGTATGGAGGCGCCTATTGTGTTATGGCGTCCAAACATATCCGTGCGGATGTGAATTTTGTGTATCCCACGGCAGAAATTGCTGTGATGGGTCCGGAAGGCGCTGTGAATATCGTGTACAAAAGAGAATTCAATGGAGCGGAGAATGCAGATAAGATCCGGCAGGAAAAAATCGACGAGTTCAGGGAAAGATTTGCCAATCCCTACATTGCCTGCGAACGGGGATATTGCGATGAAGTTATTGAGCCCAAGTTTACACGATCCAAACTCATCGCTGCCCTGAGAATGCTGGATAAGAAACGGGATCAAAATCCTCCCAAAAAACACGGGAACATTCCTCTTTAATCCCATCACCTGACGACTTATGCCTGAAAAGAAATGAATTCACACAAAATGTTTAAAAAAATATTGATTGCCAACAGGGGTGAAATTGCTGTCAGGGTAATACGCGCCTGTCGTGAAATGGGGATAACCTCTGTGGCTGTTTTTTCTGAAGCCGACAGGAAGGCCCTGCATGTCAGGCTGGCCGATGAGGCCTATCTTTTAGGAGGAGCAAGTCCGGCAGAGAGCTATCTTCACATCGACAAGATCATTTCAATAACCAAAAGGTGTGGAGCAGAGGCTTTGCATCCCGGCTATGGTTTTTTGGCGGAGAATTCCGAATTTGTACGCCGCTGTGAAGAGGAAAATATCGTTTTTATCGGGCCTCCTTCTCTGCCCATGGAGATCATGGGAAGAAAGACAGCCTCACGCGTGAAAATGAAGGGAGCAGGAGTTCCGATCATCCCCGGAACGCTCCAACCCATTGACGATGAGAAAACACTCGTTAAAGAAGCCGAAAAAATCAAACTCCCGATACTGTTGAAGGCAGTTTCAGGCGGAGGAGGGAAAGGATTACGGCTTGTGAGGAAGAGCGAGGAGCTCGTCTCCTCTTTCCGGTTAGCCAGGTCTGAGGCCAAATCAAGCTTTGATGATCCTTCAGTCTATTTGGAGAAATACATCGAGGAGCCCCATCACATCGAGATCCAGATCCTTGCCGATCACTATGGACATGTTGTCTACCTTGGCGAAAGAGAATGTTCTATCCAGCGTCGTTATCAAAAAGTTCTGGAGGAGACGCCTTCGCCGTTCTTGGATGACGACGCTCGTCACGAAATGGGCAGGATTGCAGTCAGGGCAGCATCAGCTGTCAACTACAGAAACGCTGGGACTGTGGAATTTATTGTTGACAAAAACAGGAAATTTTACTTTTTAGAGATGAATACGCGGCTCCAAGTGGAGCATCCCGTGACTGAAATGGTTACAGGGATCGACCTAGTCAAGTGGCAGATGAAGATCGCCTCCGGAATGCCGCTAGTGCTGCAGCAGGAGGAAATCACTCCCAGGGGACATTCCATCCAATGCCGGATATATGCAGAAGACCCGGATAATGATTTTATGCCTTCTCCCGGCAAAATCACGCACCTTCGCACTCCATCGGGAGGCATCGGTGTAAGATATGATAACGGAACATATGAGGGATATGAAGTTCCACTGGAGTATGATCCACTGCTTTCCAAACTCGTCACATGGGGAGAGACGAGAGAAGAGGCCATCCAGCGGATGCTGAGAGCCCTGTCCGAATACCAGGTTTACGGCATAAAGACCACCATCCCGTTTTTTATAAGGATTCTCCATCACCCCCAATTCCTCTCCGGCAACTACAACACCCATTTCATCGAAGCGCTCGAGAAGGAGAAGGATGGAAAAGAGACTGGAGAAGAAGTTGTTGCTCTTATCACAGCGGGGATCAAAACCTATATGGAGAACAAATCGCGTTCCACATCTCGGGGCTCGAGGAAAATAAGCAATTGGAAGTTTCAAGGCAGGCTAGAAAACTTATCGAGAAGGCTGTGATATGAACCTGTCTTTTTGGCTGAACAATCGTGAGTACAAACTGAGTATCAAGGAAAAACAGAAAAATGACATTCTGGTCGATCTCAGCGGCAAAACATACGAAGTTGCGGTTGAGGTCCTCAACTCCGATGAGATCCTTTTGATCATCGATGGAAAAATATACAACGCCATAATTTGTGCAAGCAACTTGTCTTTCCGTGTGTACGTCAACGGACAGAGCTTCGATATTGAAAAAAAGTCGATTTCTCAGATTCTCGGAGGGATGCACAACCAGAGGCAGAAGAGAGATGTTAAGACATCCATGCCGGGAAAAATCGTGACGGTGTTTATAGCCGAAGGCGAAAATGTGGAGGAAGGACAGGCTGTTTTAATACTCGAGGCCATGAAGATGCAGAATGAGATCAGATCTCCTCAAAAAGGCAAGGTTACTAAGATAATACCCAAGGCTGGTGACTCAGTGGAAACAGGGGCTCTCCTCTTTTCTATGGAGTAAAAAATAGCCTGAACTATTCATAAAAGATGCTGGCATTAAAATATTAAATGCTTTTAGAATATAAATTTGGCAGCAGCTTTTATGAATATATTCAGATTAAGGAGTTTTGTTAGTGCGAAGTTACGGTTTCACGGAGTTGATGAAGGTCTATCGAAGAGTGAAAAAACTGTTCATCTTCGCGGTCGTTTTCCTTATTTTGGCTGGTGCCGGAACCGTTGTTAAGAATGTTATTCTCAACCAAATAAAGAGAGAAATACAAAAAAGCTTTGGCTATACACGACTTT
>WTAW01000170.1 GCA_013139435.1 Candidatus Aminicenantota bacterium
TATTGAACGCGCTCTTCCCCAGAGGAAGGTCATCCGCTCTAAATTCTCTGATTACAACGATTTCAAAAATGCTCATGCACTCAACAGTGCCAAGATTGTTCAAGAAATTTTGGATAAGTATCCTCTCAGCCGGAAGGTGAAAAACAAAATCCTCAGCCTCATCAGAAATCACGAACTCGGCCTAATTAATGATGTAGATATTGCAATTTTGAAAGATGCTGATAGTCTGTCATTCTTTGAAGTCAATCTCCTGGCTTATGCTGAGAGAAACGATGAATCCGAAATACTTTCCAGAATGAAATGGGGTTATCAGAGGCTATCGAAAAGAGCAAGACAGATCGTTAGAGAATTTCATTATGAGAATGAAAGCTTGAACGAATTTCTTCAGCGAATCATTTCATTAGAAGAAAAATCCGCCTTGAGGAGAGCAGAATTAAATTCTGGTTAGCCACAAAATAAACAGGAAAGGAGATAGAAGCGAATGAGCAAAATTAGAGTTGCTATAATCGGAGTGGGTAATTGTGCCTCTTCTCTGGTTCAGGGTATAGAATATTATAAAAATGTAAATGAATCGGATTTTATTCCGGGAGTCATGCATGCTAGCCTCGGCGGTTATCACATTCGAGACATTGAATTTGTAGCTGCTTTTGATATCGATAGAAACAAGGTTGGTAAAGATCTAAGTAAAGCTATTTTTACTCCTCCCAACAACACGACAAAATTTTCAGATGTACCTCATTCTGGTATCAAAGTTGCACGGGGAATGACTCACGACGGCCTTGGAAAATACGTCTCAGAGATTATTGAAATAGCTTCCGGTCGTACGGCAGATGTGACTGACATCCTTAAAGATACTAAAACAGATATTGTTATCAACTACCTTCCGGTTGGAAGTGAAGAAGCGACAAAGTGGTACATCGAACAGATCCTAGAGGCAGGCTGTGCCTTCATCAATTGCATCCCTGTGTTTATCGCCAGTGAGAAGTACTGGCAGAAAAGGTTTGAAAAAAAGAATCTCCCGATCATCGGAGACGACATAAAATCTCAAGTGGGTGCGACCATTCTCCACAGGACACTCGTTAATCTCTATCTAGATCGAGGGATGACCATCGACAGAACCTATCAGCTAAACACTGGAGGGAACACTGACTTCCTCAACATGCTGGAAAGGGAAAGACTGTCTTCCAAAAAGAAATCAAAAACAAATGCTGTGACCTCACAGGTAAGAGCAAGAGGTCTCGAAATCCATCCTGATAACATCCATGTCGGCCCGAGTGACTATGTTCCCTGGCAGAAAGATAACAAGTTGTGTTTTCTTCGTATAGAGAGCCGACATTTCGGAGACATACCCACGCACATAGACTGTCGCCTATCCGTCGAGGACTCTCCAAATTCTGCCGGGGTAGTCATCGATGCCATCAGATGCTGCAAATTGGCCCTCGAAAATGGACTATCCGGAGCACTATTTGCACCTTCATCCTATTTTATGAAAACCCCTCCCAAACAGTATACGGACACAGAAGCCAGAGCACTAACAGAAAAATTCATCCAGAAATATGAAAAAAAAGAAGCTAAATCGGAAAAAAATAACTAAAGTTTAAAGTCTTTTCGGTATTTTTGGTCTATTCAAGGCGAATGTTAGCCAAAGCCCCTAGGGCCCTGGCCTCCCCGATACTGAAAAAGACAGTTTAGCGAATTAGCGGATTAAGATGAGCGAGGGGAAAGAAATTCTCAAAATTGGGAAAAGAAACAATTTAAATCATATTAACAAACGATCCTGATCAGGATATTGATTTAATCGAGAAATGTCCGAAAAAGATCACAACGAAAAAACGATCTAATGCCGAAACAATTAAATGCTTTTTTGCCATATACGACATCTAAATCACAATAAATTAAAAAAACATTTGGGCTTGGGTTTTCAGGAGACAATCTAACCCAAGGCATCGAGGAGGGCAAAAATGAAAGAAGAATCCGCCCAAAATCAAGCCTCTAAGGAGAGGGCGATTGATGCTGCTCTTTCTCAGATAGAAAAACAATTTGGCAAAGGCGCCGTGATGAAGCTTGGCCAGAGAGAGGCGGCCATCAAGGTGCCGACGATTCCCACAGGGTCTATTGCCTTTGATCAAAGCTTAGGGATTGGTGGATTTCCACGCGGTCGAGTGGTGGAAGTCTTTGGACCTGAAGCCACAGGAAAGACAACTCTTGCTATTCATGTGATTGCTGAGGCCCAGAAGATAGGAGGACAGGCAGCTTTCATAGATGCTGAGCACGCCTTAGATCCGAATTATGCCGCTCAGATTGGTGTGGATGTGGATAACCTCCTCATCTCACAGCCTGATTATGGAGAGCAAGGTTTGGAAATTGCCGACGTTCTTGTCCGGAGCGGAGCTGTGGATGTCGTCGTGGTCGATTCTGTAGCCGCACTAGTGCCGAAAGCTGAGCTAGAGGGAGAGATGGGAGATGCCCATATGGGGCTTCAAGCCCGTCTCATGTCACAGGCACTGAGAAAATTGACGGCAATCGTCGGCCGTTCAAAAACCTGTTTTATTTTTGTCAACCAGATTAGAGAAAAGATAGGTTTTTTCTTGGGAAGCCCTGAAACAACCACAGGAGGCCGAGCTTTAAAATTTTATTCTTCCCTCAGAGTGGATATCAGGAGATTGGCTACATTGAAGGAAGGGGATAAAGTCGTTGGGAACAGAGTGAAGGTGAAAATCGTAAAGAATAAAATGGCACCTCCTTTCCGAGAAGCGCAGTTTGATATCATTTATGGTGAAGGGATCTCTAAGGAAGGAGATTTGATTGATTGTGGTGTCGATTATGGGCTTATCGAGAAGATGGGAACTTGGTACTCATATAAAGGAGAAAGATTGGAGCAGGGAAGAGATAACGTCAAGAAACTCATTAAAGAAAATAAAGAACTGGCTGCCGAGCTCAATCGAGAGATTCGCAAGAAGGCAGGGCTTATCTCTGAACCGGCACCAGAGAGATAATCATTATTTTAAAGCCTGGGCTAAATAGTCTTGGGCTCCCAATCGCCTCAGTTATTTTGTGTGTCAACCCATTCTTCAGAATCAAAATTCCATACCTTGTGGGCTTTGTACTCCATAAAAAAAAGTACAGCTAACACATCCATAATGTTGACAGGCTTTTCTGAAAATTGACTCTTTACTATTTCTACATGATTGTATATGAATTCGCTGT
>WTAW01000293.1 GCA_013139435.1 Candidatus Aminicenantota bacterium
CGCCACGGGCTATTCTTGCTTCCCAAATTCGTTATACCACATTGAAAAAACATCTTCAATGAAAAGGCAATATTCTGGATTTATTCCGATGAATTTCAGATTGACAGCTTTCACGCCGTCAAATCAGCACTCGCCAACCCCGCCGACTCCATCCGCACCGAGTAGAGGGACGGTCCTCTTTGTCCTTATTCATGGTACTCGAATACATCATCCAGCGAAACATTAAACGCTCGGGCGATACTGAATGCCAATGCGAGGGAAGGCACATACTTCTCCTGCTCCAGCGCAACGATCGTCTGGCGCGTGCATTTGGTGCGATCTGCGAGTTCCTGTTGGGTCATCTCACCATTCTCAAATCGGAGCTTTCTGACGTTGTTTTTTATCTTAGCTTTTGCCATCGCCGCTCATCCTCCCATATAGAACTAGGGTGGCGATCGCATGGGAAATAAATCCCATAAAATATGTTGTGATGCCCAAAAGCCACACCCATCCTACAGGCATATCCACACCGTTGAGATGAACCTTATAATATGCATATAGAGCCAAACAGATAAGAAACACATAAGTCATCAATGAATAAAAGCCAGTGGAGTATGCGCGCTTGGAGATCGATTCGTCCCGCTCGTCTTTCATCAGCTCTGCGCTACCGGATTTAGTACGGGTCAAAAACAACACGAGAAAGTAACTTAAAAATCCAACCGTGAAGACAACTCGAGTGAGTTCGACCCTGGTGTCGTTTTCTAGGAAAGTTTGTGGCCCTCCACCAAGAAAAAAAATGATGTACGCTGCGATCAGGGCAAGCCCCCAAATGAAAAGTCCCCATATAGCACGTTTTTTTAACTGCGTCATGATAGCCTCCTTTTTTTCTGTTTTTTACAGCTTTTTCATGATTTGTCATAATTACCATACACAATGTAAGATAATAATGTCTATTTGTCAAGTTTTTTTTACAATTAGTAATATTATTCTGTCAATTGATGGGAGATGTTTTTGTGTTATCCTTTTATTATCAAGAAGTTATATCAGCCAAAGGACTTTATTCTTATTTGGTGATTTGATCCCAAATCGCCTCGATGTTGTTCTCGTGGATATTGCCTCTTCTCGTTTGGACTATTCTATCCTTGAAATAGGGGAAGTCCTCCTCTATCGTGTATTTCTTCTTAGCGTCTTCGATCGTGAGTCCTTGCTGATACATTTCCGACAATCCCTGCCATAAAGTGATTAAGTACTTGTAATGTTCCTTGAATGTTTCCACCGAAAGGAACATATCGGAATGGGCCATGTTCACATATTTGATCTCCGACGGGCTGTTTACGATCCTTCCCCAATTTTCCAACGTCATCGAAAAGTCGGATTTAAGGTCTTTCCTGATATAGGGCAGCATTTGATCCGGGGCCACATCCCCTATTGCCACAAGGCCTTCTTCCGGCATAAATATCACGATGTCGCTATCGGTATGCATACCGCCGATAGAGTACAACTCAACAGTCATGTCTCACATATCGAGCGTTAGGTTTTTCTCAAACATCACGGAAGGATAAGTGGGGATAAAACCGTTCTGCAATTCTTCGATCGCTAACTTTAGGCAAGTGATAAACTCGCTAAAATACTTATGTTCATCGGATCCCGGTTCTGAATCTGCCAGTGCCTCCTCTCGATCTTTGAGCATTCCCTTGAACTTGTCGACAAGTTTGACCAATCCATCGCCAGTGAGCTCCCCTTTCATCCCTGCAGGGATATTATTATGACCAACGATCGTTGCATCGGAGTAAATCTGATTGCCGCAGGTGTGGTCGTGGTGGTAATGTGTGTTGATGAGATATTTGATGTCGTTTCTTCCAAACTCCTTTTCAATCATTTGTCTGATCCTGGCATCATGAGAGCGGATCAAACTCGTTTCGATGACAACGATCCCCTTTTCCGTTGCGAGGGCAACTGTCGCGATAGACTGCATGTGATCGCAGGTCCAAACAATGAGCACTTTTTCGCTCAACCTTTTTTGATGCAACGGTAATTCAATCTCCGCCTGTAAAAGCATGGGCAAGACAGCAACGAACACAGCAATGGCTAAAATCTTGGTTGAAAATCGCATCGGCACCTCTCCTCAACAAACAAAATTTTTATACCAATTGAAACCAATTCCTCTTTAATCGGTCCATTCGGAGAATGGACCTTACAACGGTCAGCTCGGGGAGCTGACCCTACATTGCTTCGCGTTCCCCTCCATTTATTTGGGTGTTATTGGAAATGGGCCACAATTATTTATTTTACAGATACCCTATTTCTATATACGAATTTGTTGTTTTTTGGTTTTGGATCATTGTTGCGGTCTTCCTTGTCCACAACCGTCACTAAAAAATAACTGCCCGCTTCGATCGATTTATTCAGAACCCTCTCGATCTGCAGCATCCTCTTCTTTTTGGAGTATGGTTAATAGGCGTCCCCATATCCCCCCAATACTCACAAAAATTTTATTTATTTCATTCATTGTGCATGGTATACTATTTTCAGCAAGGGGGGATACCTCGGATGAAGAAGCTTTTCCTCGTCCTTTCATTCGGAATAATGATAGGTCTCTCTGTGATCTCTCCTGCTTTGGCCTGTGATGATCCCCAGGATAAAATCAACATCGAAGAGGAAAAGCTCAAGTTCACCATCTCATCCGGCCAGCCTCCCACTACTTTCTGGAGTTTAGGCACACTGGGCAGCTACCAATGGGATACAAAAAAAGGAGGCTTCCAGTTCCATCTCAAAATCAGAAAAAATCTCTTCCTCAAGCAGCTAGCGCTCTTAAACTGGGAGGGAACTGCCGGAGTGGATTATATCGGCCACAACCTAAGCCCATCTTTAGGAGGATATCTGAATCTCTTCTATTTATCCGTGGGATTACGTTACCGTCCACTCTTCGATTCCCACAAACTTGTCCCGGTTGTCGCCTTTGAAAATGCCCTCTATCGGGGTGGCACACTCGGCATTCGCGGAGCCGAATTCAGGGCAGAATGGTCACCGGGCGTTTTCAGTGTCGGCCTAACTCTGAACCTGAACGAACGGCCCGGCCAGCACCGCCCAAGAAAAGCTCATGTGGACCTGCCCAAAGGCCAAATACCTTCCATTCAAGATATCGATCCCGATCTTCTGGATCCGCACGCGCTTTACAACTTGAAACATTCCATCCTGCGGATCGACAAGTTTGTGACACCTGCCATAACCAAGGATAGCTTGGCCGAGATCAAGGAGCAAATCCGTGATTATGGGAGAACTCTACAGAGCGAAGACCGGCGCTTCCATGAAAACCTCGAAAAAGCGTTTGCCACAGCGCTAAGCCATAGCATACCAGATCCAAAAGTACGCGAAGAGGAAGCGCTCAAAATTGCGCTAAAAACGGAAAACATCATCTTCCGCGAAGTGATAATTCCTTTTAACCGGCTTCTCGGACAGCGTAAAAAACCCATGAGCATAAAAGGTCTTGGATCTCGGGCTTATCATTCATTCAGCAAATACCTCGACACACGTTCAGACCCAGGGACCAATGATCCTATGGCAAATGCAGCTCTCAAGGAAATTTTCCGGCAACTTATCCAGCACATCGATATGGCAACGCAAAACTCTCGCTACCGCTGGAAAGACAATCGCCTTGCTGAGTTTCTCGTGAAAGAACTCGATTTTAAGGACGCGGATACCGCAATCTTCAATTGGGGCGTGTTGTGTTGGATTCCCTTGAACTACGGCCTCCGGCTGCATCAATACGACACTCAGGAAGAATTGAACGAGGTCATTGGCGAAATTCTCGGAGATCCCTTCACTGGATGTAACAAGGTCGCCTATCTCATCAACGAACAATGGCATCACGAACTGTTAAAAATGATTCAAGACACTAAGTATTACCATGTCCTCATCGTTCACGATTACAGCGGCGTGAATAAGGACCGCATCCCAGATGAGATGACGTGGGATATAACGCTTTCTGGCTACTGTGAGTCCATACTTAAAGGAATCGACGATTGTCTTTCGGGCAAAAGGGCAGCACTCCCTCATTTCAGCATTTTCTTAGACCAGCATTACTATGAATTCAATAATTCTCGAAAAGTCCTCACTTTCCTGGAACACCTCTACAACCTCGAGCCGGTTGAATTTAAATGGGTCAAGCCGCGCGGCAAGGGAAAAAACATCGAACGGAATCAGAGGAATAAAAATATCGGGCGAAAGATCAGGGCCATTCAAGATCGACTCAAAATCGCACTGGAGAGATTGAAGGAGGAAAAGAGCTGGACTGAGGATGACATCAAGAACCAGGTCAAAGTCCACATCAACATCACTAACAAACAGGACGAAACCTTCGCAGCCTACTTCATCAGGGAAGATTTTATCCGCGATCACAGGAAGATCGCTTTCCGGGACGTTTTTGAGGATGCCCCATGCTGGGGAAGTACAAAAACAGAAAGGGGTGTTGCCATATTCACAGGGCAAGGTGTCGGTGAGAATTACCTGGGAGCCGACTGGGAAGATCGCAGCATCAAGGTCGAGGGCGTGGATCTTGTCAAACTGAAGAACGCGGTCCGCGAGCTCTTTCTGAGTCAGAACCCACGTTATAAGGAAAAAGATGTTCCCTACTACCTCCGCCCGAGGCCTTATCCGGACAATTACGACACCATCCAAAGAGAGCTGACTGAGAGAGGGTTTAGTTGTAGCATTGTCACGACCATGAACAGGACAGGCTACGCAACGAAAAAGGCATCGGTATTAAAGGCAGCTCTTTACAATCTGATACCAAAGGGAGGAACGATCATAGCTCCCGATTCCCTCTGGAATAATGATTTCTGGTTGGGCATGTTTGTGGGAGCGGCTCTGAGGGGTGTTGACACCTACCTGATAGGACCTTCAGCCGAGAATGCGCCCAGCGATTCCTATGTGGCCTTGGGCTCCCTGCATGACTCCCTTCTCAGAGGAATGTACATCTCTCAGGAGTTCAAGGAAGAATTGAAAAAATCCGGCGGGAGTATGAACATCGGACTTTACAAATCATCTGCGGATGCCACCAATATTCAGGAACGCCTTGAACTCGCCCTGAAAGGATTCGAAACGAATGATAATATCAATGCGTTGCTGTCAGTCCACCCGGATGTGGTAGAATTGCTCAAGAGCATCAAAGCGGAACTGGATGAATCATATCCCGATAAACATGCCCCTCTTTTGGTTAAAAAGAATGTCAGCGGTCCGCAGCTTCACTTGAAGGCTCAATTTTTCGCAAGCAAAAGCGCAATGGAAATTCTCAGCCTTAAAGAATGGGTGCCAGTACTTAAGAGATATTTCGAGGAAAGAATCAGACAAACAACCGGACACGCACTGGAAACAGAGGGAATCACTCCTGATATCCTTCGCGAAAGAGAGGATGCCGACAGTCCAAACTTGATCGAGGCTTTTGAGCAAACATTGTCCCCGAAGGAGCGAGACGCTGCAACGTTTTTCTTCACTCTCGGATCGCATAATCAGGACAGGCGGAGCATGTTCCTTGATGGAGAAGTCCTTGTGGGTGTTGCTGGTTATGATAGCCTCATCGCCATGATGGACATGGTTTTTCTGCTACATGCCTCCGTGTGGCCCAAGGACTTTGCGGAATTTAGCAAATATCTCCCTCCAACAGTTGATTCCGGCACATTTATCAAAGACCTCCTCTAGAGCATTTGGACGCATCTGGGGATGGCTCACAGTGTGGATGGTAGCTATGGTTATCACTGAGAGATCTGTATTGATGAACTAGGAGCTTTCGGCCACTATTGATATCATTTGGAATACATAGGCAGATGAAAGTGTCTTATAGACATAAGCCTTGCTGTAAAACATTGTTTCGGTTATTTTAATAAAGAGATATAAAAAGGAATATGCGCGGAAAACAATGACTATCACACTTAAAAAAACAAAAAGAATGGCAGCTTATGGAAGGTTTATACACATCCTGCTTCTGCTTTTGGTTTTTGGCAGCTGCAATTTTGGCACTCCCGATTACAGGCTAAACGTTATCATCGAGGAAGGAGTCACGGGAACTCCTCAGGCGGGTGAGCACAGCTATAAAGATCTTGCGGATGTGAATTTCGAATATACCGGGATAGATCCCCGTCATACTGTGGAAGTCTTCCTCAACACCATACGTCAGACTTATACTGGCTCATTCACGATGTACACGGATGTGACTCTGCTCACTCGATTGGTGGATATTCGCGGGAGGTGGAAAATGGTAATGCAGCAGTCTGATCCCAGTGAGACTTTCGAATTCGACATGACCCTCGATGGGGCAGGATTGACTTCCGGCACCTTTTCCGATAACCGGGGTTATAGCGGAATATGGACGGGAGAGAATGGAGTTATCACTATCTCATACACTGACTGGAGCGGCTATGAGCTAACTGGAACGGTGTTCAACATGAGCGGAATCTTTACGGTAGACGGAGAAAACAAGGGGGGCTGGGATGCCGAGCGTTTGTAGGATACTAGAATAAGAGGGACGGGCCACGCTATATTATTCTTTTTAAATAAGTTAGCCCATTAAACCACGCCTATAAATGTCTTAGAAGTACTTTTTCGGTAGCAAATTGCTCTATCTACTGCGTCTTCTTGATTTTGCCTTTAAGATACTCGAACTTATCTCCTCTGTTTTCCGCACAGATGACCTCTGTCTTGATCTTCTTGCCTTTCACTAAATCAGCAAATTCCTTGTACACATACTCATTTCCCCCCGCGTGCATGGGAAACATGTACTTTGGCTGGACAGTTTGCAGAGCATAAAGGGCTTCCTCATTATCCATTGTGTTCCCTGCCAGCATGAAAAAAAGATCGATGTCTTTTGCCGCTTTTCCCAAAGCTTGCATATCATTTTTGAAGACATCATGGCCCCTGCTGTAATCTCCGGAATGATAGATGACGACTCCGTCAACCTTAACTAGAAAATTGCCCTCGATCTCCCCGGCCTCCGGGGAGTGAAAACACTCGATCTTCATTCCATCAAGCTCGAGCTTTTCTTTGGGTCCCATATAAAAATAATTGGGATTATCCAGGGCCTTCCATCCGAAGACATACCTGATGTATCGTACCGCATGCTCCCATTCCAGTATGCTTTTATCAAAATGGTCCGCATGCTCATGTGTGGCGAACACATAGACATTCTGATCATATATCTCCGTGGGATTGATCCGTCCATTGACAAGCCTTGAATCATCCGGACGATCTGTTTTTTCATAATAATCGAAGATGAGGAGATGATTCATGGTCTTCACCGCCCACCCGCTGTGTCCCAGATACCAGATAACAGCTTCATTGACTTTGAGATCCAGTTCAGAAAAGAAGAAATATCCCCTTTCCCCTACAAACTCATCCGGCTGTGCTCCCATGGATATCAGCCTTTCAGTGAGCGTGTTGTGTCCATATGTGGCTGCATAAAAAAACGGCGTTTTTCCCTCAGAATTTCTGGCATTGATATCCCCCCCCGAACGGACAAGGATCTGAACGATATCATAGTAACCGGCTATCGCAGCCCAATGAAGGGGTGTCATCCCGAATTTGTCTGTGATATCTATCTTTGCCCCTTGGCTTACCAATAATTCGAGAATTCTGGATGAGTTCCTTTCAGCCGTTGCAAACACAGGAGTTCGTCCCACATTGTCTCTGGCATTGACATCCGCTCCATTTTTGATTAGGAGTAAGATCATGTCCCTGTGTCCGGACTTGACGGCTGCAAAGAGGGGTGTTTCGCCGATCTCATTTTTTGTGTTGACACCGCCTTTGTTCTTTATCAAAAATTCCGCCTCTTTGAGGAAATTCCTCCCCGCGCAGGTATGAAGGGGTGCATACCCCCAGACATTGGGGATGTTCAGATCAGCCCCGGCTTTAATCAACATCTCAGCAACCTCGATATGTCTACGCAGAATTGAATAGTGCAAAGGTGTGTATTTATAGGTGTTCAAGCTGTTGAGATCTGCGCCCTTTGCTATCAGAAATTCTACAATTTCACTGTGGCCTCGGTAAGCAGCGAGAAGCAAAGGCGTATTACCTTGGCTGTCCTTAGTATTCACAAGTTCTGGATTCTTTTCTAATAACTCTTTAACCTTCGCTAAATCCCCCTGACCTACCACTTTATGAATATCCTGAGCAAGGAGAGGAATTATAGAAAGAGTCAACACGATGAGTATTACACAGAATTTTTTACCCATTTTTCTCGTTCTCTTTTTTATTATTGTTTTTTTCAGTTTACTCGAAAACAAAATGAAATTATAGGCAGAAGTACAAAATAAATACAGATGAGTTTTTTACTCGTATTTTAAAGCTCGGGCCGGATTGGATAAGGTTGACAAAAAATGAATCTTGCTGCTAAGTCAAAAGACGTTCTTTCTCAGCAGCAGCTCTCAATCTTATATCAAAGGTAAGGACGTACAGTTCTGGGAGTTGTTCTTGAAGCGTCTTCCCAACAGCTAAATGCCAGAGGTCAGCACCCCTTAAGGGCCATTTCCGTGATAAGGATCTGATCTTGTCCCATTCAGGCATAATATTCAGATGTCTC
>WTAW01000196.1 GCA_013139435.1 Candidatus Aminicenantota bacterium
TAAAATCGACCTTTCTGGGAAACTTCGTGTATTTGAAGTTAGCGTCGTTGGAAAAAGTGGAATCAGCAAAGCTGACCTCAGTAGAAAATTCCGTGTATTTGAAGAGCGCTTCTTTACGATAGGTCGTTTTCGTGAAATCCGCTCCCTCGTGAAATTTGGAATACTTAAATGCGGATTTTCCTTGAAACTTGCATCCCTGGAAGCTGACATCGGCATGAAAAACAGCGTTGTGCGTCTCGTTTTTCTTGTTAACATGAAAATAGGCGATAACATCGTCTTTGAAGGTACAGTCAACAAAGCTCAGGGGACTCCGGACATGGTACCAGAAGACTTTTGTGCTGTTCCGGGAGCGTTTATTGTCTTTGTCCGGCACTCTGTCCTGAATAGACGTCAGATCCAGATCGCCGATGATTTCCACACCCCTGTAGTTGACGGCCTTCCCTTCATCAATGCTTTTCAGTATGTCTTTGGCGTTGACACGGGATTGTGCGAAGGCTGAAACGGAAATAAGCATAAAAACAAGGATTATTGCGGAAGACTTTTTCATAGTGTTCTCCTTTCTATTGCATCTCTTATCTAATATAGACGTTTTGTTGAGGAAAAAAGTTTACAAAGCAACATCCTTATATCCTAAGTGTTGCCCAGTTTTTTTACACTTCTAGCTATTTTTTTTCTAATTTTTTCGTAGGAAGGAGGTGGTCCAGTTCTGATCTGTTTATCATCGATGAACAAAGCATCAGTAATACCCCATTCCAGGAACACATCTCTGTCAAATGTGTGTATCTCTTGAAATTCGACTTTATCACCAAACTCAGATGCGGCTCGCATCGCTCTTTCAAATACCATGTTCTGTCCAGGGCACCATCCGTTTATAAAAGAAGTGACCGCAACTTTGCCTGCTATTTTTTCTGGTTTCTTTTTTTCTTTTATCCATTTTGGTGGAATGGCATCGTCAGTGAAGGATTTCCATAAAAGAATCGACATTCCATCCTTATCAACTTTGGTGTAGCCTTGCTTTCTAAACCAGGAGGCTTTCATCCAGAATGGCCATGATACACCCCATGCGGCTATACCTTTTGAACCCAGTGATTTTGCATCATTTTCGGCCGCTTGAAGCAAAGCTTTGCCAAATCCTTTTTTCTGGAAATTCCCGATTCCTTTTTTATAACCGTGAACCCAAATGCAGAGAATAAAATAGAGATCTTGTCCATCGATAAACGAATGTTCAACAGGAATATATTGAACCATACCACAGATCTTGTTATCTTCTAACGCCAATTTCACTCGGAGTCCTTTATCTTTCATCTTGTCACACCACAGTTCTTTGTGGTTCCCTGCATCCTTCATTTCTTCTGACCAATCTTCAAGGCAAACAAAATATTTATCTTGGTATTCTTCTGTGATGTCAATGATTTCCATGGATGAGACCTCCTTTGTCGTAATGGATTACTTCATCGGTGTGTATTTTCAAAGTCACACTTACCCTCTATGACAACTGATGTGTCTTTAAAATGAAGGATTGGAAAGTTTATTTTGCCTGCAGATCTTAAATCTCCTAGAGATAACTGACGAAAACATTATGTCCTTACCAGAACATACTGTCAACGCAAACTCAATAAATCTGAAAGAAAGAACCTGTTGAATATGAGGCTGAGTTTTGATATTGTTTTTGCACTGATAAAGGAGGTATCACAATGAAAAAAAATCTAATCTTAATGCTGGTGGCGGTTGGATTACTATTTGCTGCATGTTCTAAAACATCGGAAACTCCTGAAGAAGCGCCTGCCGTAGATAATCCATTCTTTGCTGAATATGACACTCCATTCAAAGTCCCCCCATTTGACATCATCACACCTGAACATTTTATCCCGGCCTATGAAAAAGGGATGGAGGAACACAAAGCGGATATTGAAACACTTGTCAATAACCCGGAAGCCCCGACTTATGACAACACGATCGTTGTTCTAGACCGGTCGGGCAAGCTCCTTTCCAATGTGTCCAGGGTATTTGGCGGATTAAGTGGAGCCAATACCAATGATGAGCTCAAAGCGATCCAGAAAGAGATGGCGCCTCGATTAGCGGCCCATCGTGATGAGATCAACCTGAACAAAAAGTTATTTGAGCGTATAAAAGCCGTATACGAGCAGCGGGAGGGACAGAATTACACCGATGAGCAGATGTATTTGCTCGAAAATCTTTACAAAAGGTATGTCCGCAGCGGAGCCAACCTGAATGATGAAGACCAGGCCAAACTTAAAGAGATCAATCAAAGGATGTCAAAGCTGGGTGTCCAGTTTGGTCAAAATGTCTTGGCCGAAACCAATGAATTTAAACTGGTGATCGAAAACGAGGAAGACCTGGCTGGTTTACCGGAATCTTCTATCACAGGAGCTTCTGAGGCGGCCAAGGACGCAGAATTAGAGGGAAAATGGGTCTTCACCACGCATAAACCCAGTATGATCCCGTTTCTGCAGTATTCTGAAAAGCGGGACCTGAGAGAAAAGCTGTACAGGGCCTACACAAAAAGAGGGGATAACGACAACGAATACGACAACAAAAAAATCATTTCCGATCTCATCAAGCTTCGTGTCGAACGCGCAAATCTTCTCGGTTATAAGACATATGCCGATTATAGACTGGAAACACGGATGTCAGGGAATCCAGAAAATGTCTATACACTGCTTGATCGGCTATGGGATGCCTCCCTCCCCGTTGCAAAAAGAGAAAGGCAAGAAATGCAGGCCATAATCGACAGGGAAGACGGCGGCTTCAAACTGGCCTCCTGGGATTGGTGGTATTACGCTGAAAAGCTGAGAAAGGAAAAATACCAGCTCGACGACAATGAATTGCGGCCTTATTTTGTGTTGAACAATGTACGGGATGGGGCATTCTGGGTGGCCAATCAACTCTACGGGCTGACCTTTAAGGAACTTGATGGAATGCCTCTGCCGCATCCGGATGCCCAAGTCTTCGAGGTCAAGGAAGCGGATGGATCCCATTGTGGAGTCCTTTACATGGATTTCCATCCCAGAACAAGCAAACGTGGTGGAGCCTGGTGTGGCACTTATCGAGGCCAGAGCAGAAAATATGGCAAAGAGATCGATCCTGTAGTCAATCTTGTCTGTAATTTCTCCAAACCTATCGGAGACAATCCGGCTATGATCACTCTTGAAGAGGTGGAAACGCTCTTTCATGAATTCGGTCATGGATTGGATAACCTTCTGTCTAATAAAACTTATGGAACGACTTTCCGTTCTTCAGATTTTTCCGAACTCCCAGCACAGATCATGGAACACTGGGCTATGGAACCGACGGTCCTTAAACACTATGCCAAGCATTACCAGACAGGCGAAGTCATTCCCGACAATTTAATCGATAAGATCGTAAAGAGTGGGTTGTTCAACCAAGGATTCATCACGGTTGAATACTTGGCTGCATGTCTATTGGATATGAAATACCACACACTCACAAAACCACAGGACCTGGATATCAATCAATTTGAAAAAGATTATTTCGAAAAGATCGGCTTGATCCCTGAGATCCTCTCCAGGTATCGGAGTACCTATTTCAATCACATCATCGGTGGATATGCCGCCGGTTACTACGGCTACATCTGGTCAGCAGTTCTGGATTGTGATGCTTTCGAGGCGTTTAAAGAGACCAGCCTGTTTGACCAAAAAACTGCGAATGCTTTTAAAACAAGCATTCTTGAAAAAAATGGGACGGCTGACTACATGTCCATGTACATAAACTTCCGTGGACGAGAACCCAGGATCGAGCCTTTATTGAAGAAACGGGGATTGCAATAAATAGGTAGATTACTGACAAAAACATCAAGCTGCAACCAGAACACAGTGTAAGCTCTGCCTCAAAAGATCCGGAAGAAAATAAATCCTTTTGAACAAAAGGGCAGGGGAGAGGTCTTACTTTTCATTGATTGACGCTATAGCATTTTAACGCTATAATGTTAAAGCGTTAGAAAGGAGGGAAAACATGTCTGAATTTTCCAAAAGGGCAACCGTTTACCTGGATCCCATGCTGCATAAGGCCTTGCGCATCAAAGCGGCTGAAACGTCTCGCTCCATCTCCGAGCTAATCAATGAAGCAGTCAGGTGTTCTCTAGCAGAAGATGCAGAGGATCTGGCGGTCTTTAAAGAGAGAAATAGTGAACCTCTTCTGGCTTTTGAAGATGTTCTGGAAGAGTTGAAAAAGAATGGTAGGATATAAAATCTATTTCCGCCAGTCTGTTTTGAAAGATCTGGCGAAAATTCCGAAACAGGAACTTCAACGCATTGTAAAACGCATTGAAACACTAGCTGCTGATCCCAGACCCCGGGGATGTGAAAAAATTTCGGGGAAGGATCGATTTAGGATTCGCCAGGGTAGCTACCGCATCATCTATTCCATCCAGGATGATGAGCTGACCATTTGGGTTGTCAAAATAGGCCACAGACGAGATATTTATCGCAAACTTGAAAAAGATAAGTCTTATGGAAACGTCCATGAATAAAAAACCAGGTAGAAACGATCCTTGTCCCTGCGGAAGCGGAAAAAAGTATAAAAAGTGCTGTGGGCTCAACCAGTCGCAAGGCGGTTACATCCAAACACCAGAATCCTGGATCCCTCCATCTGAACGAACGGGCACGGTCTGGGACGATTACATGGATGTCATCCCGATCATCGCGGTATATGGGAACAACATCATGGATTTTGACAAAGACGGCCGGGAGTTAAAAAGAGATGTCTCGGATTTCGAGAAAAGATTCCGTCCCGGTGAGGATGACGGGATAATGGATAGTGTTTTTGTGAGCTGGATGTACTTTGACCTCCGCTTCGGAAAAAGCCTCGAAACGGTGGCTGAAAGATTTCTTTCAGATTCCATGTCCTCCAACCTCGTGGAACCGGGACCTACTATAATCCAGCATCTCAGCGAGAGCTATCTCACATTTTTCGAGATTATCTCATATTCATCCAAAGCAGATACCGTCACTGTCGAGGAGTTAGGGACTGGTCATCGATTCACAGTCTTGCATGTACTGCAAATCTTGGAGATCGAACCGTGGCCTGGTGAGATTTGGTTCGCACGCAGGGTAGGTCCACCGGACCGGTCTATTTTTTATACGACTCCCTATATCTTTGAGCCGGAATCAAACGCACAATTCAAGCATGCCGTTAAAGTTCAAGAAGGAGACTTCAGCCGAGGATCCAGAGCACCGCTTTTCTCTCCCGGCCACTTTTTCGCTGAGTCTCAGAAAGAAACAGCACCTTTCTGGGTAGAGTATATCCTTCGCGGAAGCACGCCCGGAATTTCCGAAGCTCCGGATGAGGACATGGATTTCGATCTAGAAGATGAGCAATATCCTTTTCTTGCCAACACAGACAGC
>WTAW01000326.1 GCA_013139435.1 Candidatus Aminicenantota bacterium
TGCAAAAGCTAGCCCAAGAAGGGGTTGAGCTTTTTCCTCATAAGGTCGAAAAAACACATGTTGTCTTCGATATCGTCTCTCAGTATGTAGATTTGACCAATGAGGAATTGGAGGCGAAAAAGATTTCCGCAGTAGTTCCGGGAAGGATCCTCTCGATCAGAAAAATGGGGCGGGCGACTTTTCTGCACATTGCTGATAGCAGAGCGAAGCTTCAAGTCTATCTTCGTGAGGATAAACTGGGCAAAGAGAAGTTCTCCCAATTTTCTTTGCTGGATATCGGAGATATCATTTCTGTCGAGGGGAATTTGTTCAAAACCAGAACGGGCGAGCTGACCATACTCTGCAAATCGTACACTTTTTTGGCCAAGTGTCTTCATCCACTCCCTGAAAAGTGGCACGGTCTTCAAGATGTTGAACTGCGCTACAGGAAGAGATACCTCGATTTGATCATGAATCCCGAACAGAGAGATGTGTTCAAGTTGCGGAGTACGATGATCTCTCACATCAGGAGGTTTTTTGACCAGAAGGGTTATATCGAGGTCGAAACTCCGATGATGCACTCCATTCCAGGGGGAGCTTTAGCCAAGCCTTTTAAGACTTTCCACAATGCTTTGGGAATAGACCTCTATCTGCGGATCGCCCCTGAGCTTTTTTTAAAACGTCTGATTGTGGGTGGTTTGGAGAAGGTCTACGAAATTAACAGGAACTTCAGGAATGAGGGGATCTCTTCCGAACACAACCCCGAATTCACCATGCTCGAGTTTTATGAAGCCTACACAGACTATTCCGACATGATGGAGCTGACCGAAGAGCTTATCCATGAACTCGCCATGACACTCCTCCAGAGAGATGAGATTCCCTATGGAGAACATATGGTGTCTTTGAAGAAACCGTGGAAAAGGATAAAGCTCATGGATGCGCTCATTCAATACAGCGGGTTGACGCCCAGTCGCTTCGAAGATCAGGAGGGGATCGTGGAATATGCGAAGACCTTAGCCCCTGAACAACAGGCACTCTCCTACGGGAAAGCCTTGGATATCATTTTTGATAAACATGTGAAGAAAAATCTTATTCAGCCCACCTTTGTGATGAATCCCCCTAGGGAGATATCGCCTCTGGCCAAAGCGTCAAAAACCAATCCCGAGGAAGCGGAACGTTTCGAGCTCGTCATGGCAGGTATGGAGATCGCCAATGCTTTCACCGAATTGACAGACCCTGCAGAACAGAAGAAAAGATTCGAACAGCAAGCGAAAGAGCGAGAAAAGGGGGATGAAGAATCCCACATGGTCGATATGGATTATATCGAAGCATTAGAATACGGTCTTCCACCCACTGGCGGAGAAGGGATCGGCATCGATCGGCTTGTCATGATCTTTACCAACAGAAAATCTATCCGGGAGGTTATTCTTTTCCCTTTGCTCCGTCCAAAATAACTTTTAATGTTTACAGTATTGTGATTATAGTTTATTCTAACGTTTCTTATATTGCACAATGTATCTGGGCGTTCCGAATTTCGAGTTTTACTCTAAGAACTGTGAGTTTCTGATATGAGTTTCGAGTATTTTGTAGCTAAACGTTATTTGACAGCCAAGAGAAAACAGGCGTTCATCTCTGTTATTACCTTTATCTCGATTTTGGGGATCACCATCGGCGTTATGGCTCTGATCATTGCCATTGCCCTCATCACGGGCTTTCAAGGTGATGTCCAGGACAAGATCCTCGGCTCTACCTCGCATATCATCATTCGGGACTATTCAGAGGGGGGATTGCAGGATTATGATCAACTCATTTCACAAGTAAAAGGCGTTGAAGGGGTAATCAATGCCTCTCCTGTTGTGCTGGATACAGTTCTCATCACGGGCTTTGTCAAAAGCCAGGGGGCAATGCTGCGAGGTGTTGATTTTGAGATAGAGAAGGAGTCCTCTCCCTGGCTCAAGGACCTTTCGATGGGAGACCTTCCAGACCCGGAAGCAAAAAGAGATGGGATCCTTCTCGGGCGTGACTTGTCCTTCACCATCGGGGCCACAGTAGGGGATAAGGTGACAGTGCTGACATCATCTTCGCGCTTGTCACCTATGGGACCTTTGCCCAAGATGAGACAATTTGTTGTGACAGGGATCTTCCACACGGGCTTGTACGATTTCGATTCCGCGACGGCACTGGTGTCTTTGAGGGCGGCTCAAAGGGCGTTTAACCTTGAAAATAGCATCAATCTCATCCAAGTCAGGATCGCAAATATCTTTCGAGCTCCAAGAACAGCCGAGCAGATCAAAGAGCTTTTGCCGCCCCAGGCTTATGCCATTACCTGGATGGAACTCAACAAGGCTCTCTTTTCAGCCCTGAGACTGGAGAAACAGTTGATGTTCCTGACCATCACTCTTATCGTTTTTGTTGCAGCTCTGAATATCATCGCCACTCTCATCTTGATGGTCATGGAGAAGACGCGGGATATCGGGATCCTTAAGGCAATGGGAACAACCTCGCGCAGCATCAGAAAAATATTTTTCTTTCAGGGTGCTATGATCGGTGTCATCGGTACAGCACTGGGGACAGCTTTGGGTCTGCTCTGGTGCTGGCTGGCCAATACTTTTGAGCTCATCAAAGTTCCTCAGGAGATCTATGTGATCGCTTTTGTTCCATTCCGCATCAAACCCCTGGATCTATTGATGATCATCGGTGTGACTCTCCTCATCAGCTTTTTATCGACGCTCTTTCCCTCTCATCGAGCATCCAAAGTAGACCCCGTGGAGGCATTGAAGTATGAATGATGTACTGGTCGCCAATGGATTGAGCAAGGAGTATCCTCTTCCTGATGACACGTTGTGTGTTTTTGAGAACCTCGAGTTTTCTTTGGCCAAAGGTGAGCTGATTGCGATCATGGGTGTCTCAGGAGTGGGCAAGACGACCTTGCTCAACCTGTTTGGCGCATTGGACAGACCGAATAAGGGGAAAGTCTTTATCGAGGGAGAGGATGTTTTTTCTAAGAATGAGGATGAGTTGGCAGAGATAAGAAACCGTCATATTGGTTTCATCTTTCAGTTTTATCACCTTCTTCCTGAATTTACAGCTGTGGAAAATGTGAGTTTTCCCCTTCTCATCCGTGGCGTCGATAGAAAAGAGGCCTTCGCAAAAGCCATCGATAAACTCGATGAGGTCTCATTGACAGATAAGGCTGCTCTCAGGCCTGTGCAGCTCTCAGGCGGTGAGCAACAGAGGATAGCCATTGCCAGGGCCTTGGTCAACGATCCGAAAATTCTGTTGGCCGATGAACCCACCGGCAACTTGGATTGGAAGACAGGCCTCAAAATATTGAAACTCATTGAAAACCTCCATCGGAGTAAGGGCTTATCCTCGATCCTGGTGACACATAATGAGAAAGTTGCTCGATTTTGCCAGAAAGCCTATCTTATGGAAAACGGGATATTGAAACTTTTACCCTCCCCCTGACGTTTTACTAATGTGGTGTTCAAACGTAAAACGTGGTCTATAGCAATAGTGAGTTACTGAGGCTATCAATTGCTTTATATGGAATCAGTGGTGATAGTTTAAGCGACATCGGAAGATTTAGCCTTCCTGAGTTGTTCTTCGAGGGGACTCGACGAAGTCGGGCGCGAGGACTGTATAAGCAGGAGATGTTCAATCGGGCAGTGGTTATGATAGTTGAGGAGTATCCATGTGTGGGATTTATAAGCGTGCGCAGTTCCGCAGCGCCGAGAAGACGACGAAGGAATGGCGTGAAAAATCTGACTGGAGCGAAAACATCTCCTCTGATTCTATCTCTAAAGTTACTCATTATTGCTATAGACCACGAATGTTTATTTTTATGCGTAAATATTGTATAAGGAAAGGACAATGAGAAGAGCTGTGGACGTGTTGATTTTCTGGTTTTTACGCCTGTTCCGGATGGGTCAGGAGATGGTTGAGAGGATCGAGATCGAAGGGAACGATCGTGTGACCCGGGAGACGATTCTTTACTATCTCTCATCACAGGAAGGGGATTATTTCAGTCTAGAGCTATTACAAAGGGATT
>WTAW01000154.1 GCA_013139435.1 Candidatus Aminicenantota bacterium
TCTAGTCAGAACTGCCGTGGGAGCGATGCGAAGCACATTCCCCTCTAGAGTTTTTCCCATTTTGTTGATTTTAAGGATGATATCCAGCGCTTGATCCCACGGTGTGTCTTTAAGGTCGACCGTAACCGTGCCTCTGACTTCAGGATCAAAAACGACGTTCAAACCAGCGAAGTCGGATAAGTAGAGAATCACATCCCTCAAGTCTGCATCTTTAAACTTGAGGCTGAGGATCTCACCTGTGTATTGGACTTGTTGCTCTGCCAGTGTTAGAGGCGCGAATTTCTGCTCTTGAGATGCGTAGTAAGAGGCTGATCCATTCCCGTTCGGCTCAGCGTGCTTGGTAAGCTCTGTCTTCTCATTGTGTGTTTCAATGGCTGGTTCTGACTCCTCCACAGGGATTATTTCAGGCTCGGCCACGATTTCGGTTTGTTTTTCTGCAAAGGGTTGCTCCACTGTTGGAATAGATGCTTCTTCGATGGATAAGTCGGCTGTGTGGACTGGAGTTTCTTCCTCGAATTCTAGAGTTTTTACAGGTTCTGGTTCCACGGGAGCAGGCTCCTGAACGTCAGGTTCAGGCTCACTGAAACTCTGAACAAGCTCGGGACCGGCATCATTGTAAAAGGTAACCGTGAATTCGCCCCCTTGTGTGTTGACTGTGTAGAACTGCGGTTCAGTGAGGTCGAAAACCAAGCGAGTGATCTTCTGAGTGTCTGAGTTTTGAAACTGCGCGGTCCTTACTCTGACTACCCCACTATTGTAGATGGGATAATCTGAGGCTGTGCTCGTGAGTAGTGTGTCATAGAGGTCTATGACCAGACGCAGCGGGTTATTGAGGGCAAACACGTGAGCAAACGCTTCATCACTCAGTTTAGCGGTGACATTCAGTTTTTGTCCGTCTTCTGAGATGTTCACGTCGCTCAATCGAATGGCATTCGCTCTGCTCTCTGTATCAAGGATGTATTCACCTTGAACATGTTGTAGCTTGTTCAACTCAACGATCGTTGTGTTCTGGCTTGAGTAGATCCTGTAGGGTACTTTTTCTTTCAATCCGATTAAAAGCCGTAAGCTCTCCGCCTCTCCCTTTTCCAGTGTCACGTCCCTTACGAGTTCAGAATCTTTGAGCTCCACTTGAGGTTCTAGAGATTGATTCGTGCATTTTAGGTCCACGACAATTGTTGAAGGAAGGTCCGGTGCATAGTAAGATTTGAGGACGGGGAGGGGAGATTGAGTTTCCAGCAGGACTTTTGTGTTGAGCTTGCCAGCATGAACAGAGATCTTATTCAAGACAGCTTCTGAATCATTGATACTCGCATAACCACTCATGAGAGTAAGGACGCATAAAAAGGAGAGTACCTGGAAATATTTGTTCCTTTTCATGTTATCGCTCCTCTGGGTTAATTTCTTTTGTAATATCTCTTGGGCTTGTTAACGGCATACCCCTGTCTCTAGTCTGTCGAAACACGATTTTGGAATCATCGATTGTCAAGACAAACCCATTGGCGAACTTGTCTCCAACTTTGATTTTGTAGGGGAATCCCTGGGGCCCGTTAATAATAGCAATATATTTTGACTTGATCTTAACAATACCGATAAGGACAATAGCGTCGATCATGTATGAAGTCACTCCTTCGTCTTTTCCTCTTTCTTCAACATCGCCTCCTGTGAGGAGGTCTTTGAAGGGGTCTCTTCGGCCTTCTGAGTTGTATGTTGGTGCTTGTTTCTCGAAGATCTCTTCAGGTGGTTTGGCAGGAGGTTCCTGTTTTTCTTCCTGTGCTGTGAGGGGTTGAAGACTCCACAGGACTAACCCGATGGCTAAAAATAGCATGACGATTTTTTTCATTTTCGTGCTCCTGTTGTTGTTTGCTCTTCTTCCTCTGCTGGAACTTCTTCTTTAAAAATATATGTGGTAGCTGTAGATTGTGCTGAGATCGTCGACGCATCAGTTTGGTCTCTCAGAGATTTTATTGTGAAATCTTCGATGTTGTAGAGGCGAGAAAAGTTACTCAGTCTGTCGAAGAATAAAGCAAGGTTATGGTAGTTGCCGGTTATCTCGATAGAAATAGGTTTTTCATAGTAGAATTCTTTGTCCACATCGGCTTTCGGGATAAATTTTTCGATGTTTAACCTCGAATCCCAGGCTAACTGCTGAATCTTTCTGAGAATATCGCTGATCTCTTCTCTCAAGGGGATTATGGTTTCCAGCTGGATTAAGGTCACCTTCATCTCTTCGATCTCTTTTTCGATCTGGTCCATCTCTGCTTTCTTTGCTCTGAGTTCCACTATTGCTGCTTCTGTCTTTATTCTTTCCTCGCGAACAGTCTGAAGCTCTTCGTTTTTCCCTTTGTAATACAGGAAATAAAAGAGCCCAAAGATGATCAGCGCCAAAAGAACATATCCATACCACGGCCAATCTTTCATTTTTTCTCCCCTTCTGTTGGTTCTTCAGAAACAGGGCTTGTGAGCGAAGGTCCTACGAATACCGCCGTGAGAGAGAATTCCAGATACTTGTTGTTTCTCACTCGTCTTTGTGTGGAGGAAATGAGGTTGACGTTGCGGAAGTTGGGGCTCTCTTCGAGATTGAAGATGTAGTCGGCAATGAGATTATTGGAGACCGCTCTCCCTTTCACTCGTACTTCCTGAGCTGAGAAGCCCAGTTCAGTCAGCCAAACCCAACTGGGCAGGTGTTTACTGAGCTCATCCATAATGATAACTGCGTTTTCTTGTCGAGATTGCAACTGGGTTATCACTCTGATTTTTCTCTTAAAGAGATTTCTCTGCTTTTCCAGCTCTTCGAGTTTGACAACGACGTTTTGAAGATTTTTTTTCTCCGCCTGTGCGTCCCTTAAAAGGTTATTCTCTTTTGTCAGAGCGTCTCTTTGATAGAAAAAAAGAGCAACAATTGCGACGAGTGCCAGGAGCACTACAACGCCCGCGATCGGTTGCCGTCTTCTCTCCTTAAATTCCGGAGCAGGGGCGGCAGTTGTCTCTCTAATTTCTTTTCTTTCAGGTTTGAGTAAGTTTATCCTGATCATGGTTTATCTGTCCATTTTTCTTGTTGCAAGGCCAGTGGCGACTCCAAAAAGAGCGGCCATTTCCTCGAAATAGATGTTATCGAATTTCTTGTCATCATAAGAAATTCTGCGGAACGGATTGAAAATTTCAGTTTTTATGTTAAATTTTTGTTCAAAACTACTCGATAGATCTTTAAGCTTGGAGAGTCCCCCGCTAAGGAAAATGTGTTCGATCTTTTTATCCTTTTTCTCGCCTGCTTCGTAGAATGAGAAGGTTTTTTCGATCTCTTCAAGAAGGTTTTGCATGTTCATGTCCAAAACGGTCTGCAACTGTTCGGGTTGAATATCCTTCACGGGCAATCCTTTCAGCACCTTCTCCGCATCATCGAAACTGATGTTGAGGTCTTTGCTCAGGTTTTCCGTGAAGAACGATCCACCGATTGATAGGTCCCGAAACAGCTGGGGATTTCCCCTATCGATGATGATAACATTGGTGATGTTGGCTCCAAGATTGATCATCGCCATCGTTTTTTCGTTGATGATTTCTGGGTAGTTGTACTCCAAGGCGTTCTGCAGGGCGAACACGTCCACTTCGATAGCGTCAAGATTTTTTCTGGCTTGAGAGATGACATTGCTGTAGTTTGCGATTTTATCTTTTTTGGCTGCTACAAGAAGGATGTCCAAGTTCTTCTCATCGGCATGTGGAGGGGGTTTCAAAATGGCATAATCCACATTTGTTTCTTCGTAGGGGTAGGGGATGTTATGCTTCGCCTCCCATATGATGGATTCGGCCAATTCTTCCGTTTCCATAGCGGGGAGAGCGATTTTCTTGATGATGACAGAGTTCCCGGAAATCGAAATGATTACGTTTTTGTTCGAGATCTTGTTTTCATCGAAAACCATTTTGATGGTTTCAACGACTGCGGCAGAATCGATGATCGTCCCTTCGACAATAGCATCATGGGGAAGGAGCTCGTACCCGATCTTTTTTACGTCGTACTGCGTTTCTCCTTCTTTTTTCTTTGCTTTGAGTTCGACAGCCTTGACGGAATAGGAACCGATGTCTACCCCAACCAATTCTTTGTCACGTCCTAATCCAAACATTTTTTTCCTCTTTTTAAATTTTTCATAAATGGGTTCTTTGAATACTTTTCTTTAATTTTTTCTCCACCTCTGCGGGAACCAGATCCGTCAAGCGTCCGCCAAGCATGGAGACTTCCTTCACAAGGTTCGAGCTGAGGAAAGAGTAGCTGATGTTGGGCATCATAAAAAGAGTTTCGATATCTGGGTTAAGTTTTCTATTCATGAGCGTCATCTGAAATTCATACTCGAAATCAGAAATAGCACGAAGCCCTCTAATGACGATTGTGGCGTTGTTTTCTCTCACAAAGTCCACGAGAAGCCCATCAAACGATTGGACTTCGATCCTTTTTTGATCCGAAAAAATGTCGTGTATCATTCTTACTCTTTCTTTAGTCGAAAATAGAGGCTGTTTTTTGGGATTTTCTAGAACAGCCACAATAATCCGATCAAAAATCTTAAGCCCCCTTTCAATAATGTCTACATGACCATTGGTAATAGGATCGAAAGAACCAGGGTATACGGCTTTCCTTTCCATGTTACAGAGAGCATAGCTAATAATGCTTGTCGACGTGTTAATGGTATTATCAAAATTCATTGGCTTTGTCAAATTATAATAATACTTTTCTCTCCTGGTAAATAATGTCTTTTCATCGATATTGCCAACATGGTGTCAAATCTCCTAAAAGTCGTCAATCACCTGTTGGGAGGAATTCAAAGGTGAATTTTTTAAGGACTCTCTCACCTTTTGGGGTTACACATTCATGGGAAACAATAAACAGCGAACAGTAAAAAGATAACGTGAAACGTAAAGCGTGAAACGTGAAGTGAGATATGTGAAAAGACATTTTGTTCTAACTCAAAATTCAGGGCGTTAAATTTTTTTTGACACAATCATATAACGTTTGCTTTCCTTCAGGATTCTCATCTGCATGTATGTGTAATCCAGGTTAAGCGATGGAATTTCTCTTTTTACGAAAAAAATGAAAGTTGGCAGTTATACACCTTTATATTATTATATATAATGCCTGGATAGTTCAGGTTAGAAAGGCGATCAGATGGGAGAGGGATATGGCATTGATTGAAAAAATGTGGATGTGTTTTTTAGTAGCCCTTTTTGTGGTGGGATCAGGCTTGGTTTTAAATTCCGAGGAGGATAGATACACGCAAAAAAGAAACGAAATGGTTCAAAGACAGCTTGCCTCTCGGGGTATCACAGAACAAAGAGTGCTTGATGCCATGAAGACGGTCCCTCGGCATCTGTTTGTTGACAGTCGATACCGCAATCAGGCCTATGCCGATCATCCTCTCCCCATCGATGAGGGACAGACGATATCCCAGCCTTACATCGTTGCGCTGATGACCCAATATATCGATCTTATGCGAGGCGAGAAGGTTTTAGAGATCGGGACAGGGTCTGGTTATCAGGCTGCAGTCCTCGCTCAGCTCACAGAGGAGGTCTACTCCATAGAGATCAAAGAGAACTTAGCCAAAAAAGCCTCTGCAACACTTCAGGACTTAGATTACAAGTCCGTTCAGGTTAAGCATGGGGATGGCTATTTTGGATGGGAAGAACATGCTCCATTCGACGCCATTATTGTGACGTGTGCAGCGAATCATATTCCTCCACCTCTGCTGAATCAATTGAAAGAGGGAGGAAAGCTGATCATCCCGTTGGGCAGTACTCTTTACTATCAGACTTTAGCTCTTGTGACAAAAGTGAAGGGAAAACCAGAAGTCAAACATGTTCTTGGTGTTCGTTTCGTCCCCATGACTGGAGAAGCTCAAAAACAATAAATCTTCCGATGCCGCTCAAGCCATCTCCTTTGAATCAAGTGCGGGGTTTTGTTTTTGGGGAGAAGTTTAGGAAGAGGGGCGCGATAAGATACCCGGCCCCTGCAAGAAAAAGCACAAGACTGTACCCTCCGGTAAACGCGATCAGCAGTGCGACAACAGAATTGATGACGGAAGAAAAGGCATTGATGGCCCATGCCCACGGGATCCATTTTTTCCCGGTTTGATCAAGGAGCCGAATTCCCGAAGGAAAAGGAAATCCCATGAGAAAGCCCACAGGGAAAATGGATAGGAAAGTCAGCAAGATCCTGTATCCGATGCGGACTCCGATGAGATTCTCATGAATAGTGGGGAAAATAAATAAGGATGCGAATATTAACACGCTGCAAAAGATGAAACACCGTCGGAGATTCTTAATAATATTCTCACCAAGAATTTTTTTTGAGAGCAAGCTGCCCAGTCCAGAAGAGAGAAGGAGTGAGAACAGGATGACGCTGAATGAATAGAGAGGATGTCCCAGGTAGAGGATAAATTTATGGATCAGTGTGATCTCCACGAACATGAATGCCATACCGATCAAACCGAAGTAGAAAAAAACATTTTGAGAGATTCCTTGTTTTAAACCCAAGTCTTTCTTCTCTCTCCGGGCAAAGAGGAGTGGCAGCAAAATCAGGATAAACGCGACCACGATAGCTTGGATAAGGATCAGGGGCAGCAGAAATTCACCCTGGAAGAAAGGCAAGAGTTTCTGGCCGAGCGATTGGAATGTTGCTTTGAGTTTGCGGAGTTTGAAGAAGTTATAGAAGAAAGGACGTTCATCCGAGACAGGTTTTATCTGGAATAGGTAAAAGTCGGTGAACTCTTCTCTACGGTCTGGAGAGAGAAGGTTATGACAGTACTCATAGTACAAAGGTTTTTCGAACATATTATAGATGTTGGCCTCGTTGGCTCTTATTCCAGGATAGTGCACCAGATCAAACCGGAATTTGTCTGCAAAGTCCTTCAGTTTCTGTATGTCTGACTGTGTAAAAATGCTCTTTTTTATAAAGTAGCTGATCGTCCCCCAGCTGCGGATGGCAATGATATGTGATGCAGGATTCTCGCCTGCTCGTTCAAGGGCCTCGATCCAGGTTGCCAATACGCGCAATTCCTGACGTGGAGGAGGCAGCAGATAAAAGCTCATGCTAATGATCCCATCGGCGGATAACCTTTTGAAAAGGCTCATGAAGGACTCGACAGTAAAAAGATAGTTTTCGCCGAATCCCAACAAGCCTGTTCCAGTAGACCCAAAAATATCGGTCAGGGAGAGAACGATAAGATTGTAGAGTTCTTTATCCTTTTCTATGGCTGTTCGGCTGGCTGATGAGACGATCTGAATATGGTCTCCCTTGTAGAGATCCCCTGAAAACACAGCGAGTTCGTCGCGGAGCAGGCTCACGATAAGAGGATTGTTTTCGATCACAGTTATGGCCGGAGCCCGATTCTGCAATGCACTCAGAACGTCCAATCCTCCTTTGGGCTCTAGAATGAGAACCTTGGGAGTTTTGGCGATCAAATAGGGAAAAGAAGAGGGCAGGTAAGACAGGAATTGGATCGTATGCGTATCTCGGTTTTTAAAACTTGTCACAGCTGTGAGCTCTCCTCCATCGATAGAGAGGCCCACTTGTGTGGGGAGTACTTCTGTGTACAGGAGGCTAAGTCCAGGGGCGAAGCGCACAGCTGGAGATTCGATGATGTCGATGCGTGAAATACCGTTCCACTTGGTAAGAAGTGTTTTTGCCTCTGTGTATTGCATAGCGAGAGGGAGCGCTTTAAATGGGGATATCCTGAAACTCAACCAGGCTGGTGAGGAGAGGAAGAGACCTATCCCCATAAAAAAAAGAAAACCAAGCAAGATTTTATAGAGAAAAACTTGTCTCTGGGCAAAGAGCGCCGAAGCTACAAGTGCAAGTAGAGAGATGATCAGAATCACGCCTCGGTCTCCCTTCGGAAGAAAGATCAAAACAGCAAAGATGATGCCGCAGCTAGCACCGACAAGATCGAAAAAGTAGATCTTGTTCACTTGGGCAGGAGTGTGGGCGATGGCCAAAGCGATCGTCAGGCCAGCGAAAAAAAAAGGCACACTGAGAAGGGCGTAATACAGAAAAATCAAAACAACGTGATGGGCATCCCATGCAAGCTGGATGAAATCAAAGGGGATCCTGTTGCACAGGAGAAAGCAAAAAACCACAGAACAGGCAAAGGCCAGGGACGTGTACGATAAAACCTTGTCTCTGTCGTAAGCGTGAACACGCTTAGAAACAGCCAGGGCAGAACCGCTTGCCCCGTATCCCAAGAACGTGATGCTGACAACTAAAAAGGCAAAATGGTAGTGCTGAGAAATGCTGAAATACCTGGTGAGAGTGATCTCCAAGCAGAGGGTGGCCGCAGATACGAGGAAAACTCCCGCCAAGATCCGAAGCCTTAGTTTTTCCACCTTATATATATTAATGATTGGTTAATATAAATTAAACCCCTAATTCAAAAAATAAAAGATGTTATTTCTGAGTGATATAAGTATTGAATTTGGGGGAAGGTTGTGTTAATTTTGAGTCAAAAAGAGAATGATCAAATTTGGCACTTCTGGATGGCGAGCCATAATGGGGGAGGAATTTACATTCCAGAATGTCAGGATTGTGGTTCAGGCTATTGCCAACTATATGAGAAAAGAGTTTGCTGGAGAGAATATCTCTGTTATCGTGAATTATGATACGCGATTTTTATCAGAGAGATTCGCTTTTGAAGCAGCCAAAGTACTATCCCATAATCAAATTCACACTTACCTCTCCGACAGAGATGCTCCATCTCAAGCCCAAGCATATCAAGTGATAAAACGTGAGGCCCATGGGGGCATTAATTTTACCGCATCCTTCAATCCCCCTGAATATAATGGTTTGAAGTTCAATGTCGAGTCGGGGGCACCCGCACTTCCTGAGGTCACCGATCAGATCGAAAAGAATATCAGACAATTGAGCAAAGATTTTTCTTTCTGTCCCTATTACCCCAAATCGGAATACATTGAAAAAATCAACCTGCAGCAGGATTATCTGATGTTCATTCAGGACAAGATCGATTTTGAGCTCATACGCAAGTCTAAGATCAGGATAGCTGCAGATTTGCTGTATGGGACAAGCCGTGAATACCTGGATGAGATCTTAGAAGAGAACCATATCCCCATTGAGGAGCTCCACGGCTATATCGATCCTTATTTTGGGGGGCTCACTCCTTCGTGTACAGAGGAGAACCTTGGAGAATTAAAGAAGTTCATCAAGGAGAAAAAATGCCAGTTGGGGATTGCCACTGATTGTGATGGGGATCGTTTCGGGATCGTCGATGAAAAAGGGAACTTTATTGATCCGAACCTGGTTCTATCTCTTCTTCTGGAGTATCTTATCGAGAATAAAAACTGGAGAGGGGGGGTTGCCCGATCGGTAGCAACGACGCACCTAATAGACCGAATTGCCAGAGAGTATGACTGTCCTTTATATAAAACTCCGGTTGGATTCAAATTTCTGGCCGATCTTTTCCTGAAAGGTCAGATCATGTTCGGAGGAGAGGAGAGTGCTTGTATCGTGCTTAAAGACCATCTCCCCGAAAAGGACGGCATTGTCGCTGGGCTTCTTGTTGCAGAGATGATGGCTGCTTCTGGGAAGAAGTTATCGGAACATCTGGATGATCTCTTTAAGAAATACGGAAAAAGAGTAGGAGAGCAGAGGACGATTCCTCTGACCCTGGACAGAGAGAGAAAGCTAAGGAAGCTCAGGAAGCATCCCCCTTCTCAACTCGATGGGAGAAAGGTCAGCAATGTCGAGATCATCGATGGCATTAAACTGGATTTCAGCAACGATGATTGGATCCTTTTGAGGAGTTCGGGAACCGAACCCTTGATACGCTGCTATGCAGAGGCGGGCACACCAAAGGATGTCAAGAGGCTTTTAAGGTCTGGCTTGGAGAAGCTGTCTTGAGAACAAGAAAGAAGAGGCAAGGTCTGTCTTTGAGGAGAAAACTTTTCTTGTCAGGGGCAGCATTTCTTTTTCTTGTTTTTCTTATCGCCTCATTTTTTGGGGAGAGAGGTTTGATCGAGGTGTACCAAACACAAAAAAAGAAGAACACCTTACTGCAGGAAAAGATGGGACTCCTTACAGAAAAAAGGAAGCTGGAGAGAGAGATAGAAGAGCTAAAGACAAATCCCGAAGCTGTCGAAAAAAAAGCACGAGAAAAACTCTGGCTGATGAAACCGGACGAGATCGTCATCATAATTCGCTAGTCTCTTCCCTTTGCTACTCTGTCCGCTGGCTTTTTCTTTCTTATTCCTCCGATGCAAACTCTTAAGTGTCTTTTTAAAGGAAATTAGAGTGAGAAAATAGATTGGACTATTCACGAGTTGAGGTCGCTGCAAAGGCAAGGAAGTGGCCCACGAAGCTGTAGTGAACTACCGCAAGTGGGCTACAACGAAGACTTTGTAGTGAGATCGGCTCGCCCTTAGGGTAAAAAATGTCGATTATAAATAGAAAGCACATTAAAAACAGATATGTCCAGGTGATTCACTAGAAGAATAATGTGAATATTTGGAACTGTTTTTGTTGAGTAAAGTATCGACGTTTTTTATGAATAGTCCAAGATAGTGGAATAATGGAATTATTGGAAGGCTTAAACGAGGAACAAAAAGCAGCTGTTATTCATGGCGATGGACCACTTCTGATCATTGCAGGAGCTGGCACTGGAAAGACAAAGGTCATCACTCACCGTATCGCTTATTTGATCGCATCGAAAGGTGCCAAGCCTGAGGAAATACTTGCCGTAACTTTTACCGAAAAAGCAGCCAGTGAGATGGAAGAGAGGGTCGATCTCCTGGTTCCTTACGGCTACTCCTATGTTGATATCTCCACATTCAATTCCTTCGGTGAAAAGATCCTAAGGAACACCATCCATGAAATGGGCTACTTTTTAGATTTTAAGCTGTTGGACGATGTGGAACAGGCCATCTTTTTTAGGGAACATCTTTTTCAGTTTCCTTTGAAATACTACAGGCCACTGAGCCTCCCTACAAAACATGTCCAAGAGCTTTTATCGGCCATAAAAAGATTGAAACAGGAAGATATCCGGCCTGAAGAGTATCTGGATTATGCCAAGGATCTCGAGACAAAAGCCAAGGATGCTGTCGAGTTGGAACAGGCCCAAAAGCATCTGGAAATGGCTCAGGTGTATAGAGAGTACCAGGCTTTATTGGTCAAAGAAGGCAAAATCGATTTTGAGGATCAAGTCGTATTAACGGTGAAACTGTTCAAGGAACGACCCTCTGTACTCGAAGAATTCCAGCAGAAGTATAAATACATTCTTGTCGATGAATTCCAGGATACCAATTACATCCAGTTCGAACTACTCAAGTTGCTCTGTCAGAAACATCAAAACTTAACTGTTGTCGGTGATGACGATCAGAGCATTTTTAGGTTTCGTGGCGCTTCATTGAGCAACATCAGAAGTTTTCGGACAATCTATCCGGATGCCAAAAAAGTCGTTCTAGTAAAGAACTACCGTTCAACACAAGATATCCTCGATTCCTCCTACCGGCTGATCCAGCATAACAATCCAGACAGGCTGGAGCTTCAGGAGAAGGTGGACAAGAGGTTGGAGTCGACGATCACACATAAAGGAAAAAGTATCCACATGTTTCAGCTGGATACACTCTCCCATGAAGCGGATAAAGTGGCTGAGATCATCTTAGAAAAGACAAAAGAGGGCTACAACTTCAAAGACCTGGCGATTTTGGTGCGGCGCAATGCCGATGCCGATCCCTTTCTTAGAGCTTTAAACATGAAAGAAATTCCCTTCCGATTCTCTGGAAGTCGGGGACTCTACGCCCAGGAAGAAGTGAAGATCCTTGTTTCCTTTATTCGGGCATTGACAGATCTTGAGGATAGCAAGAGCCTTTTTCACCTTTCTCTATCCGATGCTTATGGGATGGACCCATATGATCTTACTAAGCTTTCGAACTTTGCTACCAAGAAACATCTACCTTTGCATCGTGTGTTCAAGATGGTCTCAGCAGGACAAAGCCCTGCTGACCTTTCTGCTCCCAGTGAAGCAAAAGTGAAAAAGATCTTTGGCGATTTGCTCTTTTTCTCCCAACTTGCCGGTACACAGAACGCCGGGCGAGTCCTGTATTCTTTTCTTGAAAGATCGGGCTTCCTTAAAGACCTTGTGGAAAAGGGAGGCCTTTCAGGGGAGATAAAGATTAAAAACATTCGTATTTTCTTTGACAAAGTGAAAAATTTCTCAGAGTTAAGCGAAGATGATTCGATGTTCTCCTTTGCTGAACACCTTGACCTCCTCCAACAGGTGGGAGACAACCCTGCTTCGGCTGAAGCTGAAATGGAGGAGGACGCTGTTAATGTTCTGACTGTTCACAAGGCCAAAGGATTGGAGTTTCCCATCGTTTTTATGGTCAGCTTGATCGCAGACAGGTTCCCAGGACGCCAGAGGCGGGAAAAGATCCCTGTTCCTGATGAGCTGCTCAATGAGGAATTGCCGGAACGCGAGAACTATCTTCAGGAAGAAAGACGTCTTTTCTATGTGGGCATGACACGGGCGGAGAAGCTTCTGTATTTGGTCTGGTCAAAGGACTACGGGCTGAAAAGACCAAAAAAAGTCAGCCCTTTTGTTTTGGAAGCGCTCGACCTTCCCCAATCACCCGAGGAAACTTTGCGCACCTCGGCTCTGGAAGAGATCAAAAGGTATGCCCCGAGCTTCTCACGGAATATCCCTCAGGCCAAAGTGAAAGAGGGGGGATCTCTCACACTCAGTTTTTTCCGGGTGGATGACTATTTGACCTGCCCTCTCAAGTACAAATACAGGCAAGTGATGCGCATTCCTGTGCTCCCGCATCACAATCTGGTGTACGGGCGTGTCCTGCACAACACGATCCATTTTTTCCTGAAGCACAGGATGTCTGGGAGAACGATCAGTGAAGAGGAGCTGATCAAAGAGTACCTCGAGCACTGGATCAATGAAGGATTTTTGAGCAGAGAACATGAAGAAATGAGAAAGAAGGATGGCGAAAAGGCTCTGCGCCTATTTTACCATCGGCAAGAATCTTCGGGGAGGAATCCTCTTTACCTGGAGAAAGAATTCCGGTGGCAGCACAATCATGTGAAATTTACCGGTCGATGGGACAGGATCGATCTCCTCAATAAAGGGGGTGTGATCATCGATTATAAAGCGACTGGCGTTAAGGACCAGAAAGAGGCAAACAAGAGGGCCAAAGAGAGTTTACAGATGGACTTATATGCTCTGTCCTTCGCCAAGACACAGGACCTTCTACTCGTGGAGACCCAGCTCTATTTCCTCGAGTCTGATATTATCGGTCATGCTGAGAAGGGGCAAAAGGAGCAGGACAGAGCTATGGCGAAGATCGAGGCAGCAGAGGCAGGAATAAGGCAGGAAGACTATCGGGCCAAACCGGACTGGCACAACTGCAATTTTTGTGACTTCAAGACGATCTGTCCAGACTCCTACGCTTACTAACGAATATGATAGATATGCCGGCCTAGCTTCTACCGCGTAGCATAGATAAGAGGCATGATCGCCAGGACACGCTCCTTCTCGAGGATTTGAAGTGTTCTTATTAGCTTTTCGAGATTCTTATCTGAAAAGAGCTTTGTCTGAGCCATGGACCTGGTGAAAAAGCTTTCAAAAAGAGAGGTTTTTTTCGGCCACACAACGAGTCGAACACTTTCCTCTTCGGGAATCCCTGCTCTCTCTTTGGCCATTTTGAGGGCTTTGGATAATCCACCAATCTCATCGACCAACCCGATTTCCTTGGCTTGTTGTCCTGTCCAGACGCGGCCTCGTCCGATGTCGTTGACCTCCTCTTTAGTCAAATGCCGGCCTTGAGCGACTTTGGTTGTGAAGTGGTCGTACGTCCAGAGAATCTCCTTTTTGAGGAGATCTTGTTCTTCCGGACTGAGTCTCCGGAAAGTGGAAAACATATCAGCCCTCTTTCCGTAGGCGATCTTTTCCGAAGTCACACCCAATTTCTCGTAGAGCTTGATCAAGTTGAACTTTCCGAAAATGACTCCGATAGATCCGGTCAGAGTCTGTGGTTGCGCTACGATCTTGTGTGCATCCATAGCAACCCAGTAACCTCCGGATCCGGCGACATCCGACATGGAGACGATGATCGGTTTTTCCGTCTTGGTCAGCGCCACTTCTCGTCCGATGACATCTGATGCCACTGCTGAGCCTCCTGGACTATCGACTCGGAAAATGACAGCAGCGATCGTTTTGTCCTTTCTGACTCTCCGCAGCCATCGGGCAACAGTACTGCTGCCCATAGTCTGCCCGCGCATGCTTTCTCCAGAATGGATAGTGCCGACTCCATAGATGAGGGCGATCTTTTTTCCTCTGTTCAAACCGGACGCAGACACCTTTGTTTTTAGATAACGCCTGTGACTTATACGACGGACGGATTTCTCTCCTTCTTTCAGAATGTCTTCCAACTGATCTTCATAGAGAAGCTTGTCCACCAGCCCTAATTCCTTGGCGTTCTCACTGTGGAAGTAACCCTGGTCGATCAGCGTACGAACCTCTTTTTCGTCTTTTCCTCTCGCTTCGGCCACTTTTGTCACATAGGTGGTGAACAAACTCTCATAGATGGATTCTATCATCTCTCTGTGACTGGGAGTGAAGCCCTTCTCTGTGAACATGTTGTAGGCTGTCTTGTATTCTTCGACATGCTCGATCTCGGCTTCAATACCCAATTTTTCGAGAGATCCTTTGAAAAAGGGTACGTATCCCCCAATGCCGTTGATGATCATGGCGCCAAGTGGGTGGAGAAAGATCTGGTCACAGGCAGTTGCGAGAAAATACTCCTTATCAAAATCAAGGGCCTCCTCGATATACGCATATGTTTTTTTGCCCGACGTCTTAAAATCCAGGACAAGTTCTCTGATTTCGTTGACTTTGGCCCAGTCGCACTGGAGCAGACCGATACGGAGGATGATGCCTTTGATATTCCTGTCT
>WTAW01000130.1 GCA_013139435.1 Candidatus Aminicenantota bacterium
GATAATTTCAGCTCCTTTGGAGTAGATGACACTGCTTACTGGTACGAAAAAGACTTTGGTCTTCCTTATGACGAAAAAAACTTTACCCAGTATCGGAAAACATCACCCATTCTCTACATCAAGAACTGCACAACTCCCATTCTCATCATACAGTGTATGGAAGATCACCGCTGCCCCCTTCCTCAGGCTCTCCAATTTTACATGGGCCTCAAGAAGCTGAAAAAAGCTGAGACGCAGCTCATTCTCTATCCGCGCGAACCTCATGGGATTAGAGAAATTCCTCACCAGTCCGATCGTCTTCAAAGAATCGTTTCCTGGTTTGATCTTTACTTGAAGAAATAGATGGAGAAAAGAATGAAACTCAAAGAAAAGGTCGCATTAATAACAGGGGGAAATTCAGGAATAGGAAAAGCCACAGCCATCCTTTTTGCCAAAGAGGGCGCCAAGGTGTGTATTACAGGACGGAATGAGAAAAGATGTGAAGAAGTCGTCAAAAAAATCATGGATGGCGGCGGTCAAGCGATATACATCATCGCAGATGTTCGATTTCCCGATGAGTGCCAGAGTACTGTGGAGAAAACGATGAAGGCTTTTGAACGGCTGGATATTCTCTTTAACAACGCCGGGGCGTATTTCCCGAACACTGCAGTGGATTGTTCAGAAGAAGAATGGGATCTCACCATCGATATCAATCTGAAGGGAACATATTTGATGTCAAAATTTGCCCTTCCTCCTATGATTGCTCAGAAGAGCGGTGTGATCATCAACAACGGTTCCGGATGGGGGATTGTTGGCGGCAACGAAGCTGTCTCTTATTGTGCATCGAAGGGTGGTGTTGTCCTTATGACAAAGGCCATGGCCATAGATCATGCAAGACAGGGCATCCGGGTGAACTGCCTCTGCCCCGGCGATGTTGAGACCCCGATGCTCGATGAGGATGCCAGGATGCGAGGAATGTCTTGGGAAGAATACCGCGCACAGGCTGTTGCCCAACGTCCGATGGGTCGGATCGGAACCCCCGAAGAGATTGCCAAAGCCGCACTCTTTCTTGCCTCTAACGACTCTACATTCATGACGGGAGCCACTCTGGTGGTCGATGGGGGAGGGACGGCAGACTAGTTCGTCACGCGCTTTTGTCCTTCGATTGCCAGTAGAGGAAGGCAGGAATACCGGCAATGAGAATAATGAGCCCGATGAGAGATTGAAGGGGTTGAGCCCAGATCGTGTTCAGGAAAACCCCAATGTTGATCAGGACAAAAAGTATGGGCAAGATAGGATATCCCCAGGCTTTGTACGGGCGAGAGGTCTCTGGTTGTTTGAAGCGTAGAATAATAACAGCCAAACCGGTTGCAGCCCAGAATATGACAAGAGCAAACACAACGTACTCAAAAAGATCTTGATAGGTCCCGGACAGGCAGAGGAGGGAAGACCAGATCCCCTGCCAGACGATGGCTTTTGTCGGAACACTGTACCGTGGATGGACAAAACGCATGCTCTTGAAGAAGCAGCGGTCCTGGGCCATGGCGAAGAAAACTCGCGGCCCGTAAAGGATGGAAGCACTCAGACAACCGAAGATCGAAATCATGATAGTGGCTGAGATAAAAAAAGTCGCTGTCGGTCCGAAGAGCTGCGTGGACGCCAGCTCCCCGATGCGAACTACGCCTTTCATCCGTTCGACAGGTAAGGCCGTCACATAAACCACGTTCACCAGAAAATAAATGAGCGTTACGCTCAGAGTTCCCAGGATCAAACCCCGGGGAATGTTTTTTCCAGGGTTTTTTATCTCTTCAGCGGCGCAGTTAACGCCATACCAACCATCATAGGTCCAGAGAACGGCGATCAATGCCAGTCCAAAAAGTTTGATGTTGAAGGATAGGTCACCAGTCAACAATCCCTCGACAGAGGTTACACCAGCTTTCGATCCGAGTGTCAGACCGAGGACGATCAAAACAGTCACAGCCGCGATCCGCAAAAATGTGAAGATATTCTGGACGACAACACCGTTTTTTACACCAAGGTAATTGATGGCAGTCAAAAATAGGATGGATGCAACGGCGATCAACTGTCCTGCAGATAATGAATAATCCAAGCTGAGCAATTGAAATTTCAAGAGGTATGTTTTTGTCGATAGCGCTGGAACGAAGTATCCGAAATATTCAGAAAATCCGACGGCTAGGGCGGCAACACCGCCACACTCGATCACCCAGAAAAATCCCCATCCGTACAGGAAACCCGCCCAGGGCCCGTACGCTTCCCGCAGATAGATGTACTGCCCTCCGGCCCGCGGATACATGGCTCCCAATTCAGCAAATGACAAGGCTCCGCATATTGCAAAAAAACCGCCAAGCAGCCAGATGATCAAGATCATAAGCGGTGAGGGAAGATACTCGGCTATAAAACCGGTCGTCATAAATATTCCGGAACCGACGATACCCCCTATGACCAGAAAGGTTGAATCCAGAAGATTCATCTTTCGCAAGAGTTGAGATGAATCTTGCAGGGCTTGGTTGCTCATATACGACTGTCCCTCATTGTGAGCATCTTTATATCTAAGGTCTATTTGAAAGTCAAATCAACAATCGATAGGAAGAGAGACTTTTGATTTGTAAATATCTACCTTTGATTATATAATTGTTGGAAATCAGAAAAGGAAACATGAAATGAGTAAAATTTATAATC